>NZ_VNHM01000022.1 GCF_008124625.1 Desulfallas thermosapovorans DSM 6562 | reverse complement strand
AGCGGCCCCCGTCCCCGGGGTGGCAACGCCGCCCGCCCGGTGGCACAAGCCCATGCGCGTACACTAACCTATACGCGGGGCGGGTGTGCGGGACGGTGCCACCATCGCGAGTAGAAGGCCGCGGGCGAAGCCGGCGGCCTGGTAGATGAGGTAAGGTTATGCGCGCTTTTTGCGCATGACCTTACCGTTCCGATTGAGGACCCCAAAGGAATACATGCAAAGACCCCAGAGCTGGCCAGTGTGCCGGCAAAGCCGGACCCGAAAGCTTGCGACCCCAAAGCGGCTTTGCCGGCACTCTGGCCGACATGCACGCAGACCCCGGGTGCCCGGGCATGCACGGTACAATAAGGCCACAGGCGTTGCGTAAGTAAGGCCTGTGGCTTCCTTTTAAGGACCCCAGAGGATAGCCCGTGAGCCGTGACCCCATAGCTAGCCGCACTCCGGGCCGGACCCTTGAGGTTGACCCCAAAGTCGGCCCGGTGTGCGTCCGACATGCACAAAACGCCTGCCACCCGGGTTTTGCCCGGGCAAGGTGCGGCCGGCGTTGACCCGGGAGAATAACCCCAAAAGCCGGACGCACTTTGCCCGGCAGCAGGGAGTTTGCCGGCCGCCATACCCGTGGTTATGGCACACATGTAAGGCGCACTTCGGAGCGGGGCGGTAGATTTTCCGCTGTTTATAGTCCCCGCTCCGATGTGCGCCGTGCCGTAAGTAGGTCAGGTGAGCGCTACTGCTCAGGCCAGGCACACTACGGCCCGGGCCGTGACCCGCGAAGCCCGGCTCATAAGCGGACCGGGCCGTAGTGTGCCCGGGGAAAGCAGCCCGGTGTGCGCTACCCAGCCGTGCAGCAGCCCGGCAGTTTGCAGCCGAATTGGGGCTGCAGCTGCGCCCAACCGGCAACGGCATCAGTGTAAAGGGGCGCAGCTGCGTCCGGTGCCCGGGGAGCAGGATACCGGCGCGACCAAAAAAGGGGCGCCTCAACGCCCCAGCACCTGCAAGTGCCTGTGCGCGCTACGCGCAGCCGCTGCCAACCCCAGCTCTGACATGGCAGCGAAAGCAATATGCTTGCACAGCACCCCTCGCTTGACCGCATCCTCGCAGCTGCACCGTGCCGTGCCGCCGCGGCCCCGGCGCTCGATGACTGCTTGCTGCCATGCTTCACGTACCCCTCAACGTACCCCGCCTTCCGCTCCTTGCAATCCCACTGCCAGCCGACCTGAATGCCCGCCAGCGCGCGGCCGAACCGCCCGTCGTCAACCTTACCCAACAGCCTTCTCAACATCCCTCACAACCTCCCGTTTTTCTTCCAACCCCCGCCGCCGGTGCCGGTATAATGGAAAGAGCGGGAGGAAGCGGGATCCACTGGCGCAGCGTTAAAAGCCCCCCGGCCCCCATGAATGGGGGCGGGGGGTTGGGGGGTTGGGGGTTGAAAGGACCCGTGAGCTGGCCAGTGTGCCGGCAAAGCCGGACCTGAAAGCTGCGACCCCAAAGCGGCTTTGCCGGCACTCTGGCCGACATGCACGCAGACCCCGGTGCCCGGGCATGCACGGTACAATAAAAGCCACACATGACCAGGCCCGACCCGAAAGCCCGACCAAAGCTGGGCCTGGTGATGTGTGGCTTCTTTTTCAATGCTAATCTTTAGATTATAAAGGTTGGTGTGAAAATACTATTATTAGATATTTGAATTATGTTCTCCTAAGGAGTAGAATATTTCATAAAAATATCAGTTGGGGGATATTTTATCTTGGAAACGATATATAACGTATATTGCGATGAAAGTTGCCATTTAGAAAACGACCACCAAAAAGTCATGGTGTTAGGTGCCATCTGGTGTCCGAAAGATAGTGTTAATTCCTTAAATAAACGCATACGTTCGATTAAAATAAAACACAATATAAGTTACGACTTTGAGATTAAATGGACTAAAGTTTCTCCGGGAAAAATAGACTTTTATTTGGAACTAATTTCAATGTTTTTTTCTGAGAATAACCTGCATTTTAGAGCATTGATTGTCGACGATAAAACCAAGTTAAGGCATGATTATTATAATCAAGACCATGATACGTGGTATTACAAAGTCTATTTTACAATGTTAAAAGTCATACTTAATCCCTACGATAAATATCGTATCTACCTAGATATTAAAGATACGCGTAGCTCAAATAAAGTAAAAAAACTACATGATGTCCTATGTAACAACATGTATGACTTTAGTAGGCAAATAATTGAAAGGGTACAGACAGTAAGGTCAGAAGAAATTGAGCTTATACAGCTTGCCGATTTATTAATAGGTGTGGTTGGTTATGAAAATCGCGGCCTAAAAAATAGTATGGCTAAGACTCTGCTTGTTGATAGGGTTAAGGAACTTTCGGGATATAGTTTAACCAAGAGCACCCTACTCCGAGAAAATAAGTTTAACCTTTTTCATTGGCAAGCATCGGAGGTGGGGTAGATGGTCAACAAACCCGAGTGGTTGCCAGAGTTAATAAGATTAGAGCATTATGGTGGTGATTGGAAGAGATACGTTGAAGCAGTTTACTCATGCTTTGAAAGAGATTTTATAACAGATAAACCCATGTATGATAACAAACCAGTTAATTATAAAAGGCATCCTGAGGAAGGTGGAAAAGTATACACTTTCTGGCATGTTGTTTCCTCTGACGATAAGTCGCAGCAGGAGAGGTTACCAGACTTAAGACGCTGCGAGCGAATCCTCTGGCCTCGAGCTATAATAGAAAATTATAATGATTCTAGAATTAAAATATGGGAAAATAGAAGAAAAAGAGAAAAACGTGTATTACTCTGGTTCGAAGAATTTGATTATTTGGTAGTGCTTGCCAAAAGGAAAGAATATTATATACTTTGGACTGCCTATTGTATTAAGTACGACCATACCCGGGCAAAGTTAAGAAAAGAGTACGAAGAATCAATAAAAGACTGACGCCGCCTTTGACAGCGGCGTCGTTACTCCTTCTACACATGGTAGATGAGCTAAAATCTTTATTTGACTTGAGTCTAACAATAGACAAAACACATGTCAACTAAAATTTTTATGCAAATCAATTCAATATTCTATGGCTATGATTAAAATCCTTCTTCAAATTTATTTTTTCCCAAAAAATTTGTATTATATTATGCTCATTTATGATTTTATGTTACCTTTGGCCATGTCCCTTTTATTATCTGGGAAGAAGGTCGCGGTAGCTTGAAACTGTTAAAACAGGGTTTGGGTCCTAAAAAATATTAACTTTAGCGCAGCATATTTTTTTTAGTTTTTACTCTTTTTAATTATTATGCACTTGTCTATGGGGTATCTATCAAAAAACCGGGCCTTACCAGGGCCACCGACTCCACCTCGTGCCACCGGCCGCGCCAGCAGAACGCGGCCGGGCCGCCGCTGCCGTCCTCCCGGGCTTCCACCGGTTCCCGGTATAGCTTATACACGGCGCACCACCCGCAGCGTGCGCGGCTGCTGGGGCTGCCAGTCCACCCGGCCGGCCCGGCGCAGCTTTTCCAAACGGCACTTAATTGTGGATGGGGAACGCAGGCCGACTTCCTGCATCAACTCCCTGAATGTGGGCGGGTAACCTTTGCCGCTTAACTCTTCTATGGCATCGATTATCCGGGCATCATCCACCATAATTACACCTCCAAACATTTTTATCCATTTTACCAAACAGGTGTTCCTTTTTCAAGTACCGTTAAACCGGCACCCCACAGCAAGGCCTGGTAAGTTTGCCTTACTTTTGCCGGCGAATACACAAAAATACCAAAAACAGTTGATCAGTGTAACAACCTGTGCTAAGGTGAAATTGGCCGGAAATTCCGGCCTTTTTGTATTTCGGCGGCGGGGGTCCGGCCACTCCCGCCGCCGGTTGCAAATCAACCGGCAGGCGAAGGCGCCACCGGTGAATGAAAGGAGGAGCAACGAATGGCAGTTGATAAAATACCCACCGGCACTACTTTGCGGCTGCAGTTACAGACTGGCGTGGATGGCAACGGCGACCCGGTTTTTCGCAATAAGAGCCTGACCAACGTCAAACCCGAGGCCCTGGACCAGGATGTTTTTGATGTGGCCCAAACCCTGGCCGGCCTGCAGGAAAGCATCCTCGCGGATGTGCTGCGCATCGACAGCGCCAGGCTGGAAGAAATCGTTTAATATTTCAGGCGGCTTAATTGACAAGACAAAAACAAGAGTTTAACCGCCCGCGAAAGGAGGTTTAGATAATGGAAACTACCCAAACCCTGCAGATGCGTTTTGTGACCCAGGCGGGCACCCGGGTGACCATTTCGCTGGACAATCCCAGGGACGACCTCACCGAGGCCGAGGTTACCGCGGCAATGGACCAGATAATCGCCAAAAATATTTTCTCCACCAGCGGCGGCGACCTGGTGGCCAAGGACAGCGCGCAAATCATCGACCGGACCGTCAACGTTATTTATGAAGCGTAAAGCAAAACCAAACACGGGGTTTCCGGCAGGTACAAGGTGGGGAATACAGCCCCGCCTTTATTGTTATGAAGGGGAAGTGAGCGACTATGGCGGTAGACGCCACCAAATACGACAGCGACCTGGTATTGAAAGTGCAAACCGGCACCGACCCGGGCACGGGAGACCCGGTGGTCAAGCTCAGGCGTTACACCCGGGTCAAGCCCGAAGCAACCCACGATGCGGTGTACGCCGTGGCCGAAGCCATCGCCGGGCTGCAGGTGCACCCGCTGGTGGAAATTACCCGGCAGGACGACCTGCGGCTGGAAGCGGGATAGAGGGAAGGGGACACACTTCCTCTTTGGGGTCGTAGCTTTGAGTTCGGAGGAATGTCCCGATTGAATGGGTCTTTATCATATCCCCAATAAAGTTTGGAGTCCGATGAAATTTTTAGAGGATATACCCCCAATTTGGGGAAGCTCGTGCGCGCCGGTGTTTGCGGCGACGAGCGGGAGGTGTAATTAAATGGCGAAGTATTTGGAAATGTTGTTCCGCAACCAGGCCGGCCAGCTGGTGACCATCAGCGTTATTGACCCCCGCCCGGATATTACCCCGGGCGAGGTAGAGGCAGTGATGGACACCATCATCGCCCAGAATATTTTCACCAGCCCGGGCGGGGATCTGGTGGCCAAAGTGCAAGCGCGGGTTATCGAACGGTCCTACACCTGGTACAACGTGAGTTAAGGAAGGTGATCCTTTTATGGAAGAGTATATGAAACTGGCGGCCAACTACGGCTTCCCGATGGTGGTGGCCGGCTACCTGCTGGTGCGGCTGGAGCCGCTGATCAAGGAACTGCAGAAATCCATCACCCTGCTGACGCTGGTGGTGGCCCGGCAGTCGGACATAGACGTGGACAAAATGCGGCAGATCGTCGATGGCGGGAGCTGAAACTGCACTGTATCCCATGCCTGCAAGGCAATTCATTGACCGGGTGAGATAGATGCGCCTTGTTGTGGAATGGCTTGTATGCAGTCAAATTCAGGGGCAGCCGTTTGCCGGCACCGGCAGCGCGGGATAAAGCGGGGGTATAGTGCAGTTTTTCAAAGGTGCTGAAATTATACAGTGTGGCTGGTTCTTGTAAAACGGTGCCCGGCCGAAGGAGTGATTGGACATGCCGGTAACAGGTGATAAAGGCGAACAAGTACGTGAACTGCAGCGGCAGCTGGCCGCAGCCAGGTTTGACCCCGGCCCGGTGGACGGGGTTTACGGCCCGCTCACCCGCGGCGCGGTAGCACGGCTGCAGCGGTACTGCGGCCTGGCGGCGGACGGCATCGCCGGCCCGCTCACCCTGCAGGCCCTGGCGCTGCTGCTGCCCCACCGGCCGCAGCCCGGCCGCCGGCTGAGCCCGCACTTTGCGGAAGCAGAATTCGCCTGCCGCTGCTGCGGCATGGTACGGGTGAACATACGCCTGGTGCACATGCTTGAGGCGTTGCGTGCCCGCCTGGGCGGCCGGCCGGTAATTGTTACTTCCGGGTATCGCTGCCCGGCACACAACCGGGCCGTGGGCGGCGCCCGGATGAGCCAGCACCTCTACGGCAACGCGGCGGATATTATCGTGGCCGCTGCCGCTCCGCACGACGCAGCGGCGGCTAAAAACGAAGCACCGGGAACCTCTTCCGGGTGGTTGATGGAGTATATAACTGAACGCGGTGGGTTTGCTTACCTTCCGCCGGATAAAGTAGCGGACGCAGCAGAAGCATTAGGCTACCCGGGCGTGGGGCGTTACCCGGGGTTTACTCATGTGGATGTAAGGCCGAACGGGCGGGCCAGGTGGAGCGGGTAAATTAGAACAAGTTTTTTATCATAGAGGGTGTAGATGCGCTCGCTCTCGGTACAGACGACAGGCTCAAGGCCTGTAATTTTTTTTCCTTCCGTGACAAACTGCTGTCTTTTGATTCATGTAAGCTAAGCTATCAACCTTGTTAGTTTCCTAACCGGCAGTTACTATCTTTATCTACCTTAAAGTATTGGCAAATTGCATATTAACCTCCCATGTCTGATAGGCACAACCAAATATGAAAATAGATAGAGGTCTATTTTCTTGTTAACATTAAGTTTAATTTTAATCAACAGGTCATTTTTACAGGAATTTCTGACATTTAATTAGAATTAATAACCATACAAGAATCTACAAAGTCTAACAAATATGGCAACATGCTGTTCCCAATAGAGAGGTGACTGTTGAATTGCGTTTAGAAGACCTGGCCAGAGGTACAATGGTAAAAGGGATCTTACCTGATACTGCAGTTACCATAATTGATGTTACCTGGTATGGTACTGCGGCAGTCGAAATCACTTACAAAGATAACCACGGCCAGACCGGTCAGGAACTGCTGTACCGGGACAGGGAACCTGCCCTGGAACTCGTTTCTCCAGGGCAAACATGGCAACTGGATGCCGACGGAGCCAAGTTCAGGCTGGTTTCCGAAGCCCACCGCATCAAGTTGGCTCACCTTTTTGATCCCATGCTGGCCATACATACATCCGAAGTAGAACCCCTGCCCCATCAAATTACCGCCGTTTATGGTGAAATGCTACCCCGACAACCCCTGCGTTACCTACTTGCAGATGACCCCGGGGCCGGTAAAACCATCATGGCCGGCTTACTGATCCGGGAGCTGATTATCCGTGGCGATTTAAAACGCTGCCTTATTTGCGCACCCGGCGGGCTGGTTGAACAATGGCAGGACGAATTATCACGCCGCTTTCAGTTAACCTTTGCAATAATTTCCAGGCAAGCCTTCCAGGAAAGCCCCAGTGGAAATCCCTTTCAAGAGAAAAATCTTGTTTTATGCCGCCTGGACCACCTGAGCCGTAACGAGGAGGTGCAGGAAAAATTAAAACAAACCGACTGGGACTTGATCATTGTAGACGAAGCACACAAAATGAGCGCCTCCTTTTTTGGCGGCGAAGTCAAAGCCACCAAGCGCTACCGGTTAGGTAAGCTTCTTTCCGCGCTGACCCGCCATTTTCTACTGATGACGGCAACCCCCCACAACGGTAAAGAAGAGGATTTCCAGTTGTTCATGGCCCTTTTGGACGGGGACCGGTTTGAGGGCAAATTCCGCGACGGCGTGCATATGGTGGACACATCGGACTTAATGCGACGCATGGTTAAAGAGCAGTTGCTTAAATTTGACGGCACCCCGTTATTTCCTGAACGCAGGGCCTACACCGTTACATATCAATTATCCGACCAGGAGGCGGCCCTTTACCGGGCGGTTACAAAATATGTGCGTGAAGAATGGGACCGGGCCGATGCCCTGGAAAACGAAGGCCGTAAAGGCACGGTGGGCTTTGCCCTCACCATATTGCAGCGCAGGCTGGCATCTTCACCGGAAGCAATTTACCAATCCCTGTGCCGGCGCAGGGAAAGACTGGAAAAGCGTTTGCGGGATGAAAAAATAAATAAGCGTGGCGCGTCGGCTATGGTTAATTATTCAAGGGATGTTATCCTCTCCGCCGACGAGATAGAGGATATTGAAGATTTTCCGGGCTACGAAGATGAGGAAATGGAAGAACAAATTGTCGATCAGGCTACCGCAGCCCGCACTATTGAAGAACTGGAAGCAGAAATACTCACTTTAAAAAAGCTTGAACGCATGGCCAAAGAGCTCCGTCAAAGCGGCAGTGATAAAAAATGGGAGGAATTATCCGGCCTTTTACACGGGCGTGGTTCCGCCAAAGCGCTGGACCAGATCTTTGATCAGGGCGGTCACCGGCGCAAACTGGTAATCTTCACCGAACAAAAGGACACTCTAAAATACTTGCAGCAGCGCATCACCACCCTCTGGGGCCGGGAAGACGGGGTAGTAACGATTCATGGCAGTATGGGCCGCGAAGACCGCAAAAAAGCCCAGGAGCGCTTCAACCAGGATAAAAATGTGCACATCTTAATTGCCACCGATGCCGCCGGCGAAGGTATCAACCTGCAGCGGGCCCACTTGATGGTAAACTATGATATACCGTGGAATCCCAACCGTTTGGAGCAAAGATTCGGCCGTATTCACCGGATTGGTCAAACCGAAGTATGTCATTTATGGAACCTGGTGGCCGAAGAAACCAGAGAGGGCGATGTTTTCATCCGCTTGCTGTCCAAGCTGGAAAACATCCGGGAATCTTTGGGCGGCGCCGTGTTTGACGTACTGGGGAAAGTGTTCCAGGGCACCCGGTTGCGCCAATTGCTGATGGATGCCATCCGCTACGGCGAAAAACCTGAAGTGCGCGCCAGTTTGGAACAGGCTGTTGAAAGTGCATTGGACCGGGAACAGGTGGCCAGGTTACTGGAAGAAAGGGCTTTAGCCCGGGAAAGCATGGATATCAGCCAGGTGCTGGCGGTTAAAGAAGAAATGGAACGGGCCCAGGCCCGCAGGCTGCAGCCGCACTTTATCGCCGCTTTCTTCCTGGAAGCTTTTAAACTCCTTGGGGGTAGAATAAGGGAACGGGAACCTCGCAGGTATGAAATTACCCATGTCCCGGCCATCATTCGCCAGCGTGACCGGCAAATTGGTACCGGCGTGCCCGTACTGACAAGATATGAGCGGGTATGCTTTGAAAAAGGCTTGATCCATTTACGCAGCAAACCGCCGGCGGAATTCATCTGCCCCGGTCATCCATTGTTGGATAGCGTGGTAGACATTATTGAAGAGCAATACCGGGGTTTGTTCAAACAGGGTACCGTTTTCATAGATGAGAAGGACCCGGGCACCGAACCCCGGGCGCTGATTTACCTTGAACATAGTGTTGTGGACGGGCGGATTGCTGCGGGCGGCAGGCGGGTGGTATCGCGGCAAATGCAATTTGTAGAAATTGATCGCCAGAACCAGGCCCACCATGCCGGTTACGCCCCATACCTGGATTACCGGCCAATAACGACCCATGAGGTCCCTTTAATCCAATCCCTGGACTTAAACAACTGGTTGCGGGACACCTTGGAAAATGCGTCCATTAACTATGCCATCGGGCACATGGTGCCCAACCATTTAGCGGAAGTAAAACAGCGCAAAGAAGAACTGGTCAACAAAACAATCATGGCGGTAAAAGACAGGTTAACCAAGGAAATTGCCTACTGGGACCACCGGGCGGAAGAATTGTTGTCCCAGGAACAGGCCGGTAAAGTAAACGCCCGGCTCAATTCCGCCAACGCCCGCCGCCGGGCCGATGAACTACAGGCCCGTCTTACCCAAAGGCTTAAGGAACTGGAGCAGGAAAAACAACTCGCCCCGCTCCCGCCGGTGGTAACCGGCGGCGCCCTGGTCATACCTGCCGGACTGCTGGCCTCATTAAAAGGCGAGACAGCACCGGAACCGGGCCTTTTCGCCAGGGAAACAAGGGTTGTTGAACAACTGGCCATGCAGGCGGTGATGGAGCAGGAAATAAAACTGGGCTACGAACCGCGGGACGTGGCCGCGGAAAAATGCGGCTACGATATTGAAAGTAAAATACCGGGCACCGGAAAGCTCCGGTTTATTGAGGTAAAGGGCCGGGTGGCCGGGGCCAGAACGGTCACGGTCACCAAAAACGAAATACTCACGGCTTTAAATAAACCCGAGGACTTTATCCTGGCCGTGGTTACGGTGGAAAACAACCAGGTTGCCGGGGTGGTTTATATTACTCAACCATTTAATCAACAACCTGACTTTGCCGTCACCAGTGTTAATTATGATCTCAATGAACTATTAAGCAGGGGAGAGCGTTTGGCATGACCTACAGAAAAAAGTTGATTGAAGTTGCTTTACCGCTGGAGGCCATTAACAAGGAAAGCGCCCGGGAAAAGTCCATTCGCCACGGACACCCTTCAACATTGCATTTGTGGTGGGCCAGGCGCCCTTTGGCGGCCTGCCGGGCGGTGCTTTTTGCCAGCCTGGTGGACGACCCCGGTGAATATTTGGCGGGAGAGGCCGCGGAAAAAGAACGCCGGCGGTTGTTTGATCTGATTGAAGAATTGGTAAAATGGGAGAACACTAATAATGAAGATGTCTTAAACGCTGCCCGGCTGGAAATCGCCCGGAGTGTCGCCCGGCAGAAAGGGGTGGAGCTGCCGGCCGGTAGGGCACCGGAAAAAGTCAATGCCTTTTTGGCGGAACACGCACCCCCGGTAATGGACCCCTTTGCCGGAGGCGGCAGCATCCCCCTGGAGGCCCAGCGGCTGGGTTTAAAAGCCTACGCCGGCGATTTAAACCCGGTGGCGGTTTTAATCAACAAAGCTTTAATTGAGCTACCCCCCCGGTTTGCCAATTTGCCGCCGGTTAACCCCGAGTCACGGCGGCAAATCGGCGGCACCGAAAACTGGCGGGGCGCAGCCGGTCTGGCCGAGGACATTCGTTATTACGGGCGGCTGGTGCGGGATATGGCCTATGAAAAGATTGGTCACTTATATCCCAAGGTGCAACTGCCCCCGGCATACGGAGGCGGGGAAGCCAGTGTCATTGCCTGGCTGTGGGCGCGCACAGTGAAGTGCCCCAACCCGGCCTGCGGTGCGCAAATGCCTTTGGTTAGAAGTTTTTGGCTATCTAAGAAAAAGGGCAAAGAAACTTGGGTGGATCCGGTGGTGGATAAAACGATCAGCCCGCCGAAAGTTAGTTTTGAGGTCAGGGCGGGGAAGGGAAAGGCACTGGACGGGACGGTTAACCGCCGGGGTGCCGTATGCCTGTGCTGCGATACGCCGGTAGCTTTTGACCACGTCCGGGCCGAAGGGCGAGCCGGGCGCATGCAGGCACAGCTAATGGCGGTGGTAGCGGAAGGGCAACATGGCAGGGTGTATCTTTCACCAACAAGGCTACAGGTTGCTATTGCTTCAAAAGATAAACCGAAATGGCGACCAGAAGCTGCTTTGCCTCATAATCCACGCGACTTCAAAACACCGAATTACGGGATTAATACTTTTGCTGATTTATTCACCCCCCGCCAACTGGTTGCACTAACCACCTTTAGTGAGTTGATAAACAAAATCCGTGATGTTATTGAGCAGGATGCCCTGACCGCAGGGTTGGCTTGCGATAACGTACCTTTAAGCAAGGGGGGCACGGGTGCAAAAGCTTATGCCGAAGCGGTGGCTGTTTATTTGTCTCTGGCAATAGATAAAGGCGCGGATTACTGGTCATCCATATGTACCTGGAATGTAAGTCGTGATAATATCAGAAACACTTTTGCCCGGCAAGCCATCCCCATGAATTGGGATTACGCGGAAGGAAATCCCTTCAGCGATTCCACCGGCAACTGGGTGGCCTGTGTCAACTGGGTGGTGGAAGCGGTGGCCAATGCCCCGGCGGGAGACGAAGGAAGCGCGCAACAGGCGGACGCCACATCTTTTTTGGGCGATACAAGACACGCGCTGTTTTCCACCGACCCGCCGTATTACGACAATATAGGATACGCAGACCTGGCGGATTTCTTTTACATTTGGCTCAGACACAATTTGAAAGATATATACCCGGAACTATTCCGAACTATGCTCACCCCTAAAAATGAAGAACTGGTGGCCACTCCCTACCGCTTCGGGGGGAGTAAGGATAAGGCTAAGGAACATTTTGAGCGGGGTTTGCAAAAGACTTTTCAGCAGATGTGTCAAAAGGCCGAACCAAATTATCCGGTGACCGTTTACTATGCCTTTAAACAGGCTGAAAATGATAACGGTGCCGCGGAAAACGGCGGCCGGGTGGTGGCTTCCACCGGCTGGGAGACCATGCTTACCGGCCTTGTAAAGTCCGGTTTTCAAATTACCGGCACTTGGCCCATGCGCACTGAACGATCCGGCAGGACATTATCAGTGGGTTCCAATGCCCTGGCTTCTTCCATCGTATTGGTTTGCCGCCCCCGCCCGGAGGAATCGCCCGTAACCACCCGGCGGGAGTTGCTTTCGGCATTAAAAAAACACCTGCCAGGGGCGCTAAAAAGCCTGCAAAAAAGCAACATCGCCCCGGTGGACCTGGCCCAGGCGGCCATCGGGCCGGGCATGGCGGTGTTTTCCTCATACAGCCAAGTGCTGGAGGCCGACGGCTCCCCCATGACGGTGCGCACAGCCCTGTCCCTGATTAACCAGGTGCTGGACGAATACCTGGCCGAGCAGGAAGGGGAATATGACTCCGATACCCGCTGGGCGCTGGCCTGGTTTGAACAATTTGGTATGCAAGAAGGCCCCTTTGGCGATGCCGAAACGCTTTCCAAAGCCAAAAACACCAGTGTAAGCGGGTTGGTGCTGGCGGGCATTTTACAAGCTAAAGGCGGTAAAGTAAAACTTATATCCAGAGCCGAGTACCCGGGCGATTGGGACCCCGCTGCCGATAACCGGCCCACAGTCTGGGAAGCGGTACAATATATGATTTTAGCCCTTGAAAAGTCCGGCGAAGAAGCAGCCGCCCGTCTATTGAAAAAGCTGGGCCCAATGGCCGAAGCGGCCAGGGATCTCTCTTACCGTTTATTCAGCATCTGCGAGCGCAAAGGCTGGGCCGGCGAAGCATTGGCTTATAACGGGTTGGTGGTTGCCTGGCCCAGGTTGTTGGAACTGGCGGCACATTTACCTGATGAACCACAACAGGGATCATTATTTTAAAGTGGGTGATTAGATGTCTTACAGCAACCTTGAACGCGTCGGTAAAGGGTTGGAAATATTGAGAAGAGGCCTTAGTCCCTATATAGCCAGGGAATTCAAGGCTAAATGGGGTGGCAGGTGGTGGCAGGTTGTTTCCGAAACATCCCTGCCGGGCAGCATAGGCCTGGAAAGCAAAAAAGAAGGCCAAGACGCCGACGAGGCCTATGCCACCCTGGATGTACAGGCCTTGCTGGTCTTGATGTGGCACAACTGGAACGAAGTGTTTCAGGCCAAACTGGGACACGCCGGCCGCAGTTATGTAAGCGAATTGAGGGAAGTGCGCAACCGCTGGGCGCACCAGCAGCCCTTTACCGCCGACGATGCCTACCGGGCGTTGGATACCATCACCCGGCTGTTGGAAGCAATATCCTCCGAGCATGCCCGGTTAAGTAAAAAACTTAGCCGTGATTTATTGCGTTTGAGATTTGATGACGAGGCTAAAAAGGCTAAAAAAAGGAGCGCTCAAGAAGTTACCCAGACCGGTACCATACCTGGTTTGAAGCCCTGGCGCGAAGTAATTACGCCTCACCCGGATGTCGCCTCCGGCAGGTACCAGCAGGCGGAGTTTGCCGCCGATTTAGCCCAGGTTTTACATAACGAGGCGGAGATGGAGTACCAGGACCCAACTGAATTCTTCAAGCGGACTTACTTAACGGAAGGTTTGTCTCATTTATTGAAAATGGCCATCGAGCGTTTATCCGGCGTTGGCGGGGACCCGGTGGTGCAGCTGCAAACATCTTTTGGCGGCGGCAAAACACACTCCATGCTGGCCCTGTTTCATCTTTTCGGCGGGCAAATCGCCCCCGGCCAAATCCCCGGTTTGGAACCCATCCTGAGTAAGCTGGGTTTAAGCCATTTACCCAGGTGCAACCGGGCGGTTATGGTAGGCACGGACTTATCTGCAGCCCAGCCGCGAATTAAACCCGACGGCACGGCGGTAAACACCCTTTGGGGTGAAATGGCCTATCAACTGGGTGGACCCAGGGCCTTTGAAATGGTGGCCAGGGAAGACAGACAAGGGGTTTCCCCGGGCTCCGGAGTGATTAAGGAAATATTGGATCAATATGGACCCGCACTGATCCTAATTGATGAATGGGTGGCCTTTGCCCGCAACATCTACGGCGTTAGCGGTTTATGCGCCGGGAGTTTTGACGCCAACATGACCTTCGCCCAGGCGCTCACCGAGGGGGCCAAACGCTCCCGGCAGTCGATGGTGATTACCAGTATACCGGCATCGGATATCGAAATTGGAGGCGAGGGCGGCCAGGCGGCATTGGAAAGGTTGCAAAACACCTTTGGCCGGCTGGAGTCGGTTTGGAAGCCGGCGGCAATGGAAGAAAGCTTTGAGATTGTACGCCGCCGTTTGTTCTCCGACGCCATTGATTATGCAGCCCGGGATGCCGTTATAAACGCATTCATGAAAATGTACCGGGAGCAGCAAAAAGATTTTCCCCGGGAGTGCAATGAAAGCGATTACCAGCGCAGAATGAACATTGCCTATCCCGTGCACCCGGAATTATTCGACAGGCTATATCAGGATTGGTCCACTTTGGAGCGGTTTCAGCGCACCCGCGGCGTGCTGCGCCTGATGGCGGCAGCCATCCACCAGTTATGGGAGCGGGAGGATAAATCACTATTGATTATGCCGGGCACCCTTCCCCTGGACAGCCCGCCGGTACGGTACGAAATGACCAGGTATTTGCCGGACGGCTGGCCGCCTGTTATTGATACTGACATTGATGGCCCAATATCAAGGCCGTTGGCCCTGGACAGGGACAACCCCAACATGGGCCGTTACTCGGCGTGCCGCCGGGTGGCCCGAACCATATTTGTGGGCAGTGCTCCTTCGGTTGCTGCCATGAGGGTCAGGGGACTGGAGGAAGTGCGCCTGAAGCTGGGCTGCGTGCAACCGGGAGAATCTGCGGCCACCTTTGGGGACGCATTGCGTCGCCTGGTTGAGCAGCTCACCTATTTATATAGCGATAATACCCGTTTTTGGTACGATACCCGCCCCAGCGTCAACAGGCTGGCCACCGACCGGGCCGAGCAGCTTGGAGATTATGCCGGGGAAGAGATTAAAAAGCGGTTATTAAAAATAAGAGACAAAGGTGATTTTGCCGGAGTGCACATGGCCCCGGGCAGCAGCGCCGACGTGGCGGATGAACAGTGTACCCGTTTGGTGGTTTTGGATTATAAACATTATCATTCCTCGGGCAATGATCATTCACCGGCTCTGCAAGCGGCGAAAGATATCTTGGAAAACAGGGGCGGGGGGCCCCGCCAGTATCGCAACACTTTGGTGTTTGTAGCCACAGAAAAGAACCGGGTTCCGGAATTGGAGCGCGCCGCCAGGCAGTATCTGGCCTGGAAGTCGATTGATGCAGAAAAAGAAGAACTTAATCTGGACAGTTTTCAAACCAAACAAGTAGTTACCAATGTGCAAAGAACCAATGAGACATTGGACGCCAGGATTCAGGAAGCCTATGCGTATTTGCTGGTGCCGACCCAGGAAGGTACGGGGCCCATAGACTGGGAGGTCTCACGTATTTCCGGCGGCAGCGAAAGCATGGTGCTGCGGGCCAATAAAAAACTGTTAAATGCCCAGCATCTTATCACCAAATGGTCACCGGCGATACTAAAAATGGAGCTTGACCGGTGGCTGTGGAAAGAAAGCCCGCACATTACCATCAAGAATTTGTGGAGTTATTTAACAACGTATTGCTATTTACCCAGGCTCAAAGATGAAACCGTATTGATGCAAACCATCAATGACGGGATCTGCGGAACGGAGTATTTTGCCTATGCGGCCAACATCACGGATGAAGGGAAGTACCAGGGCTTAAAGATCGGCCTGATGTTACCATCCGGGACATTGTATATGGATAATATAAGTTTGCTGGTTAAGCCCGAAGTGGCTTTGCAACAAATTGAGGAGGAAAAAAGAAAGAAGGAGGCGGCGGAAAAGGCCACGCAGGGTGGTGCCACCTACACCATCAAGCCCGACAACGGTAAAACTGCTATCAGTGAACCCGACAAACCGGAACCCGGTGACGAGATAATTGAGCAACCAAAACCAAAACGTTTTTACGGCAGCGTAAAACTTAACAGCACAAGAGTAGGAAGGGATGCCGGAACAATCGCCCAGGAAGTTATTGCCCACTTAACCTCTTTAATGGGAGCGGATGTACAAATCAGCCTTGATATTACAGCGACCATCCCCGAGGGGGCGCCTGATGACGTGGTCAGAATTGTAACGGAAAATTGCCGCACACTGAAGTTCGACACTCATGGATTTGAAGATGAGTAACGATTAGGGCAATAATAAAATCATCGGGGGTGGTGGTTTTTGATATGAATACTCTTGTTGACAAGGCTTTATTAATCAGTAAATATGCTCAGGAATGGTTAAGAATTAACAATCGTACCGAAGCCAAACCGGGGGAATTAATGCCCTATCTGATTGAAAAAGGAGTGTTTAAATCAGATCACCGTAATGGGCTGCCGTTACGCAATGTGCTAAGGGAATTAGAAAAGAGGGATATGCTTCACCTGATTCAAGGAGCAGAATACGAGCCCAAGCAAAAGAATAAGATGTGGTATATTCGTTTAATGGATAATTAAGCTAAGCATATTGTCTTGTAAAATTTTTTTCTACAAACTTTATGGTTCAATGGGATGGATGATTTGGTTATGCCTTTAAAAAACGAAGAAAAACGTGTTGGAAAAGAACGTTTATTACGAGTATTTCAATACCTTAAAGCGCTCAATGAGCATAGAAATCCCGTAAAAAAACAAATACGGGAACAGCCTTGGGTTTTATGGTTTGAGGAACTTCCGGAACATAATTGCATTTCTTATACCGGGTATATCGAAATAGCCGAAAATGAAACAAATGACCAATTAGCGGATGATTTTATCATTCGCGTACGCCGGCCCAAGTTGACTGCAGCCCCCAAACCCCCGGATCAACTTTTGGAATGGCTGGAAAATGGGTGGGATGATCCAGAACAGGAAATAAGAATTATAAAGGTCCGCGAAGAAATAGACGGAAATGGTGAGGCACAACTGATTCGGTTTGATGAGGAGCCCCAACGCTTGCGAGCATTGGAAAACTGGCAGCGCAAGCGAGAATCGTGGGCTAAAAACGAAATCCCTGCTCGCCAGGCCATGAAGATATTTGAACGATTTTATGATTTATACGTCTGGCTCCAGAAAGAATCAGAACGTTATGAACTTGTCATCGGGGATGGGGTACTAAACTGGAGATGTTCCAATATAAACATACACCACCCGGTTTTGCTTCAGCGCGTACAATTGGAATTTAACCCGGATATACCCGAATTCAGCGTAATTGAAACAGATCACGGATCTGAGTTGTATACAGCAGTTTTTCAGTCCATTACAGATGTTGACGGGCGGGAAATCGCCCACAGCCGCAACGAATTATCAGAAAACAACTATCATCCTTTAGGTGGTGAGGTCACTGCCGGTTTTTTTAAACGCCTGGTGAACCGACTTTCATCCAAAGGGGAATATATTGGTGAAGGTGTACCCGGCAAAGATGCAGATGAACCAAAGATTGGTCGAAGTCCAGTGCTCTTCTTGCGTACCCGCACATTTGGTTTCGCCACTGCTATTGAAAGTGTTTTAGAAGACCTGCCGCAGCGGGAAAATATTAACGGTTCATTGTATAGTGTGGTAGGCGTAGGAAGTGATTTCGCCAGTGAACGTGAAGAAGGCGCGGCTGACAAGTCATTAACAGAACAAGAAATTCTATTAAGTAAAATTGCTAACCGGGAACAAATAGAAATTGTTAAAAGGTTGGAAAAACACAATGCCGTTTTAGTGCAGGGACCCCCTGGTACAGGTAAAACACACACTATTGCCAATCTTTTGGGACATTTATTAGCACAAGGCAAAAGTGTATTGGTGACCAGCCATACTACCAAAGCATTACGTGTATTGCGCCGCCAAGTAGTGAAAGAACTTAGGCCATTGTGTGTTAGCGTATTGAATAATGACAGCGTAAGTCGTAAGCAGTTAGAGGATTCGGTTGAAACAATTGTTGAATGGTTGTCTTCATTTGATGCGTTACAGCTTGAAAGGAAAGCCCAAGAATTAACTAAACAACGAAATAAGGTTTTAGCGGAACTGAATAAATTACGACAAGAATTATTAAATGCGTGCTACGATGAATATAAAGATGTGGTGGTTAACGGGGTCGGGTATCCTCCTTCAGATGCGGCTCGCATCGTTTCTAAAGGATTTGGCCAAAATGATTGGATTCCGTCGCCCGTTACTTTAGGTGCACCATTACCAATTTCTCAACATGAAGCTGTGGAGTTATACCGTACTAATATTAGTGTTAAGCCTGAAGACGAGATAGAGCTTGGTGGCATTTTACCTAAACCACAAGATTTGGTTATCCCAGAGGATTTTAAGCAATTAGTAAAAGAAATTAATGAATTATCCACACTTAATTTACCTTACCGCGAAGACCTTTGGAATGAAGCGTGTGCATGCAAAATACCTGATGAAATAAATTCATTGAGTAAGCGAATGATAAAGGCAGTGGAAGCTTTAAATGATGAGAAATGGAATTTGGCAATTATTGCTGCTGGTTACAAAGGTGGTGCACACCGAGTACCCTGGGAGTCTTTATTAAAGAAAATCAATGAAGTTGTTGATGCAGCCGCTCAGATACAGGAAATAATTTATAAATACCAGCCTAAGGTTTCCGACCGTTATTCGTTGGATGAACAAGCATCAATTGCTGATCAAATAGTGTCTCACCTAAGCAGCGGCGGAAAATTCGGCCTTTTGACATTTCTGAGACATTCGAAATGGAAAAACTTCATTGAAAGCTCATCAGTTTCAAACAAAACTCCTTCAGCCATTGAGCATTTTAAAGCGCTAAGGGATTATATCCAGTTACTACAGCTAAGGGAAGAACTGACAGGCCGGTGGGATATGCAGGTTTCTGTATTAGGAGCTCCGGTTTTAGAAGAACTTAAGCAGCCTCCAGAAGAGATAGCGGCTCAGTACAGCATATTAATTAAAAATTGCTTGGACTGGCACAATACGGTATGGGAGCCCCTTGTAAAAGAATTAATATCTTATGGTTTTCGTTGGGATATGTTTATTAATGAGCAACCGCCCAATCTAAACCCATATGGTGAACTAATAAAGTTAAAGAAGGCAGTTGCGGGACCTTTAGAAAAGATTTTAGATTATCGTGCAAAATATATTCGGTATACGCAAATAAAAAATGACTTGGACAAAATGCGCCGCACATTGGAAGTTACAGGTGGTAATGGTGAAGGCGCTCAATTGACCAGCCGTATTCTAAACGCTGTAAGCAGGCGTGATCCAGAACTATATAAACAGGCATTTCAGCGCCTTGTAGATTTATACGGCCGGCGAAGTGATTTGCAATTGCGGCGTGAGATACTGGAACGGATTGATAAAGTTGCGCCAGCATGGTCAGCGGCAATAAGAGAGCGGCAAGCACCCCATGATGCAGGGGCGTTACCCGGAGATATTGAGACAGCATGGTTGTGGCGCCAGTTGCACGATGAACTAGAAAAACGGGCTCAGACTTCCCTGATTGATTTACAGCAAAAAATAGAAAGACTAAGTACAGAACTAAGAAGAATTACGAAGGAACTAATCAAGAACAAAGCTTGGGCCGCTCAATTACGCCGGATAACACTGCATGAAAAACAGGCTCTGGAGGGTTACCTCAATATAATGAAAAGAATCGGGGCTGGTACAGGCAAGCGAGTACCAAGGTTGCGTGCCGAAGCCAGGCGTAAAACGAGCGAATGCAGGGAAGCCGTTCCTGTTTGGATTATGCCGCTTGCCCGCGTAGCTGAAAATTTCGACCCACGTTTTGCCCGGTTTGATGTAATTATTATTGATGAAGCCAGCCAATGTGATTTAATGGGGTTAATAGCAATGTACATGGCACAACAGGTAATCATTGTGGGTGACCACGAGCAGGTTAGCCCGGCTGCAGTGGGGCAGAAGCTGGATGTCGTTGAACAATTAATTAATGAGCATTTACAGGGTATACCCAACAATATCCTGTATGATGGTCAGAGATCGGTTTATGACCTTGCCAAAGAATCATTTGGTGGTACTATTTGCCTGTTGGAACATTTTCGTTGTGTACCGGAAATAATTCAATTTAGTAATAAGCTATCTTACAATTGGCGGATTAAGCCGCTGCGTGAAACCAGTCAAGTTAATTTGAAACCGCATGTAATTGCCTATAGGGTCAAGGATGCAGTTGCAGAAAACAAGGTAAACAAAGAAGAAGCACTTACGATAGCATCGCTAATTGTTGCTGCCATAGAACAGCCTGAATATGAAAATAAAACCTTAGGTATTATTTCTCTGGTTGGTGACGAACAAGCTATGGAGATCGAAAAACAACTTCGTCTTCATTTACCGGAAAATGAATTCGAGCGCCGGCGCATTATTTGTGGTAACGCTGCTCATTTTCAGGGTGACGAAAGGGATGTAATGTTTTTATCGGTTGTTGATTCATGTGATAATCCGCCCTTAAAAATGCGCGGACCAGGTTACCTTGATATGTACAAAAAAAGGTATAACGTTGCGGCAAGCAGGGCATGCGATCAAATGTGGGTTGTGCATTCCCTGGATCCACGTACTGATCTTCAGGCCGGTGACTTGCGCCGTCAGTTGATTGAGCATGCCGAAAACCCACAAGTTATTATGAATGAATATGAATCTGCAGAAAAAGATACTGAATCGGATTTTGAAAAAGAAGTAATGCTGCGTTTAATTTCTGCTGGTTATAAAGTAACACCTCAATGGAAAGCAGGGTATTTGCGAATTGATTTGGTAGTAGAAGGAAACGGAAGCCGTCTTGCCGTGGAATGTGACGGCGATCGTTACCATACCATTGAAAATTTAGAAGAGGATATGGCCCGGCAAGCGATACTTGAGCGCTTAGGGTGGACCTTTGTGCGTATTCGCGGGAGCGTGTTCTATCGCGACCCGGATAAAGCAATGCAACCGGTATTTGACCGACTTAATGAATTGGGGATTACACCACAAGGTGCTGATTCTAATTTAGGAGAGACAAGAGATATTGATTTAGTGGAACAGGAATTAAAGGATCGGGTCTGTCGTCGAGCAGCTGAATTAAGGCGTGAATGGATGGATTCGGAGAATAAATATGATCTATTTGAATTGGAGGACGTAGATTATGAAGAAGTGCATAAAACAAATGTAAATCAACCGGCATATTCTAACGTAACGCTGTTTTCAACCGATAACACTATAAATACAACAGGACAATATACTTATGAAAATACAGCAACAGTTGGTTCAACTGATGAATTACATTTTAATTCAGTAAAACCTGTCAGCGGGGTTTTCGAGGCATTAGATGACTATATAATGTCGTTGGGTAGAGATGTAAAAAGAAGAAAAACAAAAACTTATTTTGCATACAAGCGTGGAAAGAATTTTGCGTGCGTAATACCATCTACCAAAAAGATATTAGTTTACCTAAGGATTGACCCAAATACTGTTAAACTGGAAAAGAATTTTACCAGAGATGTTACCAGAATAAATCACCCGGGAACAGGTGATTTGGAATTGACAATAAAAAGTTTCAAGGATTTAGAGAAAGCTAAATCCCTTATATACATGAGTTATAGCGGGCGAAGTAGTTATTTATTACAGTGATTAACCTAAATATCGTCTTCATCAATTTTCCGATGTAAGTTCTGTTGGCGAGTCAATAATGGCGCAGATAAAAATGCAAAATTATTACAATGCATAGAAAGCAATGTACATTTGTTGAAAACATAATGTTACGTTAAGCAGCGAGGGGGGACGTGTCCTCCCTTATTTTATTAGTGGGCAATTGAAAGCGGCAAACTTATTAACCTGTAGTAGTGCGCTTTTATGTCCGAAAGCCGAAAGTGGACCCAGAAAATTTTACTCTATAGTGACAAAATGCTGTCAAAGCCAACCGCTACAATGAGATCCTAAAAAAAAAGCGGGGAGGGACAGACTTATGAAGGTGATTGATAAATTAGATGCTGCGGAGATTTCTGTTTCCAACCATGCCGTCATGCGGTGGTCCCAGCGGATAGACAAGGGGGCCAAACCGTCACCTGAAGAAATAGCCTTTTTGCTTTGGCTGTACTTTATGGCCGACAAAATTGAGTGGTTAATTCCGCAGGATCTTGGTATCTTCTGTGCTGCTGATGACATAATCTTTTGCGGCACGCTCGCTGATGGAGAATTGGTGGTGAAGACCTTTATCGGCCGGAAAAGGACCAACCCCGCCCTGCGCTGGGATCCGGTCAAGGCTATTCTTTGGCACAACGTGCAGACCCGGAGAGAAATGGAAACCTACGCCAGGGCGATGTAATTGTTTAGGGACAAATTAAATGGGGGAATGACAGTGAAAGACACGAATATAAATGGCCTGCAGCCCGGGGATGAAGTAAACGGCGAATTTGCAGTACGCAGCAAAAAGCTGCTGCCCTACCGGGACGGCACAGGTTGCTTTTTAGGGCTAACCCTGGCGAATAAAACCGGCCAGGTGGAAGGCCGAGTGTGGGAGCAGGCTGATGAGGTTAATAAATGCTGCCGGGCCGGCGATGTGGTCAGGGTAAGCGGCCGGGTTGCCGAATACAAGGGAACCATCCAGCTAAACCTTACCGCGGTGGGAAAATGCCCGGATGATGAAGTGGTTCCGGAAAGGTTTATCCCGTCCACCGGGGTACCTGCCAAAAAGGTGTGGGAAGATTGGCTGAATATCGCCTCTAGCATCGGTAACCCGCACTTAAAGCAACTGTTGACGCTGATGGCCAATGACCATAATCTGCTGCAGTGCTTGGCCGCAAGTCCTGCCGCCAAACGAAACCACCATGCCAAGCTGGGCGGGCTTTGGGAACATAGCCTGGGCATGGTGAAAGCTGCCGAGGGGACGGCGGCTGCTTATTCCCAAGTTAACCGGGATCTGTTAATTACCGGGGCACTGCTGCACGATATCGGCAAGATTGAAGAATTCCGCGCCCGGGCGGATATTGAATATACCGATGCCGGAAGGCTGCTGGGGCACATTATATTGGGGGTGGAATTGGTGAACCGCTATATTGCAAAAGTACCAGGCTTTCCCAAGACATTGCGCCTCAAATTATTGCATATGATTGTCAGCCACCACGGGCAGTACGAGTGGCAGTCCCCCAAAAGGCCCAAGTTCCTGGAGGCAGCCATCCTGCATCAACTGGACATGATGGATGCCCAGGTGGATATGTTCACTGAAGCGGCGGCCGGCCGGGATGATACAGAAGATAATTGGGCCGGCTGGGTCAGGGGTTTGGATAGATATGTTTTTTGTGGGTGATTAGTATAAATATGGAGGGATTTGTATTATAGAGTCGAAAGAGAATGTATGTTGATTGTGACACCGTTTATGTAACCGGACAGTAGTTCTACAAAACCATTAGAAAGGGGATTTAAGTGGTGGAAGGAAACAACGCGGCTGATGTGCCGGCAGCTTTTGAAATATTACTGGAAGAGATTGAAGCAGAGATTGAATTTAATAATCAAATTGGAGCCAAATTGTTCGAGAGTAGTGATTATAAAAAAATTCAGGCTGTTTTAGAACACGTAGAGCAGCTTAATGCTTTTCGGGACAAGGTGGTTGTTTTGAAAAGGGAATACCTTAAAATTAATAACCAAGTAAACAGTTATGAAATTAATGAAGAAGAAAAGGCCTCGGCTTCACGCCGCAGTCTGAGCCGCTTGCCCCGTGGTATGCGTACGCCGCAGGAAGCATATTACCAGCCAATTTTAAGCGTTTTGGTTGATATGGGCGGGGCTGCTAAAATGAATGATATACTGACTCAGGTCGAAATAATGATGAAAGGCATACTAAAAGATGTTGATTATGAGTCACTGGCGTCCGCTCCCGATATGCCACGCTGGCGCAATGCTGCCCAATGGGCCCGTCAAGCAATGGTCCAAGAAGGGCTTCTGAAAGCTGATTCCCCGCGTGGTTTTTGGGAAATTAGTGAGAGTGGTAGAAAATGGCTGGAATCTAAACATCCTGATTAAAAATAATGATAGTTTGCCTGGGAAAATTATCAGTAATATTTTGGCATATGCAAGAAACATCGGCTAATTAAACACAAGTTGCCATGTTGGTTTTTGGAGGGATTGAGATGTTAGTTAGCTATTTAAATGAAAACGGGTGGGATATAATCGACACTCAAAATATAGAGCCTCGAGATAAACAATTGCTTTTACATAATGATCTTAATGTTTCGGAACAAGCAAAACTTTTTCTTGAAGAACGATATCCAGATGGTTTATACATGCATCAAAAAGAGGCGCTTAAGGTATTAGTTGATGGGCAAAATGTTTGCATGTTAACTGGGACAGCTTCAGGTAAAAGCATGGTTTTTTATGCAAAGGGTATTGATATGTTAGCTCAAAATTATGATGCAAAAATTATAGCTATATATCCATTAAAAGCTTTGGGTAGAGAGCAAGAAGCAAAATGGGCGGAAGCACTGCAAAGAGCCGGTATGGATGATGTAGTGGTCGGTCGCATCGATGGGGATATCCATGTCAGCATGAGAAAAGGAGTTTTAAAAAAGAGTAAAGTAGTTATAATGACTCCGGATATCATACACACTTGGTTGCTATCCAATATCGGCGATAGGGATATTATTAATTTTTTACTTAAGGTTTCCTTGATCATAGTCGATGAGGTACACACATACACCGGTGTATTTGGGTCCAATGCAGCTTATTTATTCCGCAGGTTTCGACACCTTCTAGCTATGGCAGGCAGAAACTTGCAGTTTATATGTGCTTCAGCAACTATGGCAAATCCCGAAGACCACTTGAACAATCTATTTGGAGTTCCATTTACATTAATTGGAGAAGATTTGGATACATCGCCCAAGCATGAAGTTGAAATAGTATTGCTTGTACCCCCAAGAAAAGAAGATTTTCTTAGCGAGGTTACCAAACTAATTAAGGAGATTTCAGCAGGTCCTGATCGTTTCATTGCATTTATTGATAGTCGAAGGCAGACAGAGTTAATATCTTCGATTTTGGCACGTAAACATTCCGGTGAAGAGGAAGCAGATTCACCTGTAAAAATAGATCGGAACCCATTGGATACATTAAACATTCTGCCATACCGGGCAGGTTATGAAGAGATTGATCAGCAAATCATTCAACAGAGACTATCGCAAGGATTGTTAAAAGGCGTCATCAGTACCAGTGCGTTAGAACTTGGTTTAGACATACCCCACTTAGGCATAGCGGTACTGATTGGAGTGCCATATTCGGCAACCAGCTTATTTCAGAGAATTGGAAGAATAGGGCGACATGGCAAAGGTATTGTATATATAATTCATTCAGGAAGTTTTCTTGATGAGGTTATATTTAAAAATCCCGCACGATTGCTTAATAGACCACTGGGGGAAAGTGCTTTGTACCTAAATAACCCCCGTATTCAATATATTCATACGCTTTGTTTAGCCCGATCAGGTGGTGAACATGATCAATTATGTAATGTATTGGGTAAAGAAATTACCGAAAATGATTTTGACAGCCCGATTACTTGGCCTGATGGATTTATCTCTTTGTGTAAATCAGAAAGGATTGGAGAAATAACACCAGATCTACAGGCGATGAAAGCAGAGGCCGGGGACGACCCAAATCATACTTACCCGCTGCGGGATGTGGAAAGCCAGTTTAGAGTGCAGCTCAAGCAAGGACCAGTGCAAGAAGATAAAGGGTCATTATCTTACAGCCAGCTCTTGCGAGAAGCGTACCCGGGGGCCGTATATTATTATGCCACACAAGCCTACAGGGTCCATACCGTTCGCCTTCAATCACGGTTGGTTTATGTGCGCCCGGAAAAAAGATATACAACTTCACCCAAAGCTATTCCCACGCAGGTTTTCCCTAACCTGACAAGTGGTAACATTTATAATGCTCGTAATCATGGTGAACTGGTGGTACTTGAAACTAATATACAGGTAAGAGAATCAGTTACTGGGTATAAAGAGAAACGTGGTTCAAGACAACCAGATAATTATAATTACCCTCTTAGCGACCATAAGATGAATATTTATTATAACATGCCGAGATTTACTAGAAATTACTTCACAAGTGGTGTTATCTTAACGCATCCCTGTTTGGATGGTTTATCTGAACCGGAAATAAAAACAGTGGCCAAACTTGTTTATGAGGCATTTTTAATGTCGATTCCATTTGAACGGCAGGACATCCATTACGCCTTTGGAAAATACCGCATTAATAGACCTCCTTTTATTAATGAAAATTCGAGATTTATTGCCATTTACGACCAAACGTATGGTAGCCTTAGGTTATCGGGTTATGTGATGCAAGAAAACCTAATGATTACAGTATTTAAACAGGCTTTGGAGATTGCTAATTTGACCGATTATAAAGATAGCGACACAGAGGAATTTCAGATTACTTCAGATGTATTAAACGCAATTGAAGTTTTATTAAAGTCAGCGAAAATCAAGAGCTCATCAATCAATCCGATAAGCCTTGAACCTGAAATAGATAATGACATAGACGGTTCTGCGAGTGAACAGGTGATTAAACCAGGGAATATTGGATTGGCACTCCGTAACAATAATCAGGAATATTTAATTGATAATATTTTTTTCAACCCCAAAACAGGACAGCTTTGTTACCGGGGAAGATATTTATCTCAACATGAAAGTGATACTTCAGCAGTAATTTGGCCTGTCGATGACGTTGTTCCAATACCAGGTGAAAGTCAAATAGGCATTTATGATTATACAACAGGCGAAGTTAAATAATGGTATTACATTGTTGATTAAGTTATAAGGAAGCCACACATCACCAGGCCTAGCTTCAGGGTCAAGCTTACGGGTCGGGCCTGGTCATGTGTGGCCTTATTATACCCTGCATGCATTCCTCCCGGGCCTGTGCATGTCGGCCAGAGTGCCGGCAAAGCCGCTTATAGGTCATAGCTTTCGGGTCCGGCTTTGCCAGCACACTGGCCAGCTCACAGGTCATTCAACCCCCAACCCCCCAAACCCCCCGCCCCCATTCATGGGGGCCGGGGGGCTTTTAGCGCTTCGCGGTGGATCCCGCTCCCTCCCGCTCTTTCCATTGTACCGCCGCCTTGCCCCGGGGCCGGGCAAGCTTGCTGCTGTTCATGCAGGTTGCATCGAATCGCCACCGCGGCCCTGCCGCGTCGTCGACCGACAGTGGTGTTGTTGCCCAGGCCAGCTGCCCGGCGGCCCGGCCCCGGGACATGCCGGTGTCAAGGGTGCGCTGCGCCCTCCGCAAAAACAATTTTCAGCTTTTGGGTAAATCTTTGGGGTCAAAAATTCTTTTTACTCCGGCCCTTGACGCCGGCACCAGCGGCGGTGGACGGAAGAAAAACGGGAGGTTGCGTAGCATGTTGAGAAGGCTGTTGGGCAAGGTTGACGATGGGCGGTTTGGCCGTGCGCTGGCCGGTATGCAGGCCGGTTGGCAGTGGGAATGCAAGGAGCGGAAGGCGGGGTACGTTGAGGGGTACGTGAAGCATGGCAGCAAGCAATACATGGTGGTCATCGAGCGCCGGGGCCGCGGCGGCACGGCACGGTGCAGCTGCGAGGATGCGGTCAAGCGAGGGGTGCTGTGCAAGCATATTGCATTTGCCGCCATGTCAGAGCTGGGGCTGGCAGCGGCGGCGCGTAGCGCGCACAGGCAGCTGCAGGTGCTGGGGCGCTGAGGCGCCCTTTTTTTGGTCGCTCCGTGTCCCGCTCCCCGGGCACCGGACGCAGCTGCGCCCGGAAAGGCAGCAGCCTCCGCGGTGCAGCAGCCCGGGGCCGCAGCTGCGGCCCGGCTGGAACAATAGGTTGCCAACGCGGTACAACCCGGGGTTTTAGCGGAACGGTTCGGGCTTTGTGCTGGTAACCTAAGACTTTACATACATGAAACGCTATTGGCCACCAGAGCCGCAGTTGCGGCCCTGTTACAGCTATAAACTGCCGGGCTGCTGCCCGGCTGGGTAGCGCACACCGGGCTGCTTTCCCCGGGCACACTACGGCCCGGGCCGATTATGGGCCGGGGCTTCGCAGGTCCTGCCCCGGGCCGTAGTGTGCCTGGCCTGGGCGGTGGCGCTCACCTGGCCTACTTACGGCACGGCGCACATCGGAGCGGGGCAGAAAACAGCGGAAAAACTGCCGCCCCGCTCCGAAGTGCGCCTTACACGGGTGCCGTAACCGCGAGTATAGCGACCGGCGAATTCGGCAAACTCCCTGCCGCCGTGCAAAGTATGGCTAGCTTCAGGGCCGGGCTTACGGGTCAGCCGCACCTTGCCCGGGCAAAACCCGGGTGGCAGGCGTTTTGTGCATGTCGGACGCACACCGGGCCGACTTTGGGGTCAACCTCAAGGGTCCGGCCCGGAGTGCGGCTAGCTATGGGGTCACGGCTCACGGGCTATCCTCTGGGGTCCTTAAAAGGAAGCCACAGGCCTTACTTACGCAACGCCTGTGGCCTTATTGTACCGTGCATGCCCGGGCACCCGGGGTCTGCGTGCATGTCGGCCAGAGTGCCGGCAAAGCCGCTTTGGGGTCGCAAGCTTTCGGGTCCGGCTTTGCCGGCACACTGGCCAGCTCTGGGGTCTTTGCATGTATTCCTTTGGGGTCCTCAATCGGAACGGTAAGGTCATGCGCAAAAAGCGCGCATAACCTTACCTCATCTACCAGGCCGCCGGCTTCGCCCGCGGCCTTCTACTCGCGATGGTGGCACCGTCCCGCACACCCGCCCCGCGTATAGGTTAGTGTACGCGCATGGGCTTGTGCCACCGGGCGGGCGGCGTTGCCACCCCGGGGACGGGGGCCGCT
>NZ_VNHM01000021.1 GCF_008124625.1 Desulfallas thermosapovorans DSM 6562 | reverse complement strand
GAGAATACGCCGCGGCAATAGGCATAAAACAGAATCTTAGTCATTAAAACAGGATGATACGGTGGTTGACCTTTTATCCCTTTCTCGTATACCTTGTGGATAACCGTTAGATCCAAGTGGTCAACAAGATCACTGATAAAATAAACAAGATGTTCCTTGGGTAACCAATCCTGTGGCGCGGGCGGAAATAAATATATTTGATTTGGGTTGTATGGCTTATATCCTTTGATCATAATATTGTATATTTCGACAACTTGTACCAATTGCCCTGCTAATAGTATCTAATTTTCCTTGATTATGTTAATACTCAGACAGGCTGCTAGAGATAGACGGCGTTAAATGTCCAAAGCATGACGATATTATTGACCAATAATAGTCCGTCAGTCAGTCAGTCCATACGACGACAGATTAGCAACAAGAAAGCCGGTAAACTTAATAGCCACCGGCGTTAAAACCTATTTCACTTCGGACTCGTAACTGCATCAGCGCCGGCATTTATTAAAAGCCAGGATATCTGCTCTTGCTTCAAGCAATTTTTCCCTGTAAACTTTTCTAAACCAGGCGCTCCTGTTTATGATTGGCGGGTAAATTCTGGATTTGTCAGCGACTTTGCATATGGCCTCAATCATCTCGCCTTTAATTTAGCTGAATCAAGGGTTTCCTTAAAATAGCGTATGGTGGTGGTCTTGGCGGTACCGCAATCACCGGTAATTACAGCGAAAAGCTGCCGTTTGGCGGCGTATTCCAGACGGCCCAATATCTCTTCCAGCATTACTGGAATTGCAGCTTCGTTTCGGGGTCGACCCTGACCTTTTGGCTTTAGACCGCTAAACCCTTCTAACCGGTACTGGGCCAGGTATCTACGCAAGGTGCGTTCCGATATCCCTGTCTGCTGGCAAATACCTGCTTTGATCTGTTTAGCTTGGGCGGCATCCAGACCCTCTGCTAGTAGCGGAGATAGTAACTGTAGCCGCTGGGTGGCAATATCTTCAGCTTTCTTTTGATCTCTCATGTTGATCCCACGACGGCGACTGCCTATAACTTTTAGTAAACCACCACAGCATGGACATGGATTCTGCTCCCCGCTTCTAATAAAAAACACCCTTTTCGGGGTTTTCAATTAAATTATATTTTGATACAATGACCATGTTAGTGGGGACGCCTCTTGTGCTTCTGTTGACGTGGTAAGCACATCAAAAAGGGGCGTCTTTTCCTTTCCTGTTTTATGGTCATTATATATGGTAATTTTCGGTCAGGCAATAAGGTCAACTTTTGGACTTTTTAGCTTAGCTAAAACACCAGGGCAACTTAGACGAGATACTCCCCTGGTCAGGCACTTTACCTATTGTCTGTCTGGTATATAAATAAGCATATTTAATCCCCACTCTGTAATCAAGGTGGGGATTATTTGACGCCTGAGCTCATCAGTAACCTGCTTAAAAATCAATTCCATTCATAGTTTTTCAAAGCCGCATAAATACTGGTAATATAGGCTCCTCATACTTTGGTATGAGGAGCCTTTTTACTTAATTTCATACTTTTGATCGACGATTTACTCCGGATTGTTTTTTAAACTTTATTATATATGGCGTGATGCATATGAGGGGGATGATGCTGATTGACTAATTAGAAAAAGGATAGTTATTGTTCAAAAAAACTTATGAGCATTAACACGACAACACGACATAATTAAGGGGGGAGTTTAGTGGGATTTCAAAGGCGTTGCAGGTTATCTGCAATCGTAGCTATAATCTTTCTACTTTCGATCACGATTGGTGGCGCACAAGCCGCCTTGGCCAAAGTTTCGGATTTCCATGAGCACTGGGCGGCGGAACAAATCGCCGATTGGATGGATAAAGGACTAGCTGGAGGATACCCGGATGGTACATTTAAACCAAATAACCAAATAACCCGCGCGGAGTTTGTCGCGTTGGTGAACCGGGCTACTGGAAAATCGAATCCCTTAGCCGAGGCCAACTTCAAGGATGTTAACAAGTCCCATTGGTTCTACGGAGAAGTGGCGGTTGCTACCGGGGCCGGGTACGTTGGCGGCTACAGCGACGGTACTTTTAAGCCGGACAACCCCATTAGCCGTCAAGAGGTTGCCTCAATAATGTCACGGCTTTTGCAGTTGGGAGATAATGCTACCCAGGTTTCCTTCCAAGATGCCCAGGGTATTGCTGCATGGGCGACGGATGCCGTCAATGCTGTAGTCTCAGCGGGGATAATGGGCGGATATACTGACGGTACCTTCAAAGCGGCTAGTCCTATAACCCGGGCGGAAGCCGTAGTCACCCTGGATCGGGCGGTAAACATATCCATACCGGCAGCGACCACGGTTACTTATGACAATGCCGGAACATACGGACCGGCGGCCGGAACTGAAACCATCAAATCTGATGTTGTCATTGGCGTCTCCGACGTGACTTTGCAAAACGTGATCATTACAGGGGATCTTCTTTTGGCCAAAGGCATCGGTAATGGTGACGTCATCCTGAAGAATGTAACTGTTAAAGGAGAAACCACCGTTAATGGAGGTGGCGCAAACAGTATTACATTGGAGGATTGCACCATCCCCAACATCACTGTGGATAAGGACGGTGTACGGGTGGTTGCAGTGGGAAAAACCACTGTTAAAGCAGTTACTTTAAAGTCCGGCGCAACACTGGTTGAGGTAACAGTGACCGGGGATGGATTTAATACGGTGACATTATCCGAAGTTGTTCCTGCCGACGCTAAAATAAACCTTTCCGGAGACTTTGTGACGGTAAATGTACAAGCAAAGGATGCCAAAATTGAGATTGCCGAAGGTATGGTAAGGGATTTGATCCTTGATGCCAGGGCTGTCGTCACAGGAAAAGGTGACATCGAGACTGCGCATATTAATGTCGCCGGTTCAACCATAATGCAGACACCCACCAACACAATGGCAGCAAAGGGTGTTACCGCAACCGTAGGTGATAAAACCGTTGGCACCGTAACGTCAAGCGGCGGGTCAAGCGGCGGGTCAGGTGGCGGATCAGACACAATAAACGTAAACGCTATTACGGTGACAGGTGCAGGTAATGCCACTACCATCACCACAGATGGTGGCACACTGCAAATGAATGCAGCCGTAAGCCCTGCCAATGCAAGCAATAAGAGTGTTAGCTGGTCAGTTGCCAATGGCACCGGCATGGCAACAATTAGTGCAACAGGTTTATTAACAGCATTAACAAATGGAACTGTCACAGTAACAGCAACAGCTAAAGACGGTTCGGGTGTGAAAGGGCAGTTAGTGGTTACCATTTCCGGGCAGGAAGCAGCTTTTACTCCTGGTGCGGGGGGTAGCCTTCCAGAATTTACTCCTTTTACTGCAGAGGCCGGTAAAATTGGCGGGTTATATATAGCGAAAAATCACAAATACTATTCAATTATCTTTAGTGGCAAGCCAATTTATCATCATGAGATAGAGCTATATTTTGTCCAGCCTGATAAAATTGGAGCAACCGGCTATAAACTACAGTATTCCAAAGATTCTGGAGAGACCTGGGATAACTATCAGACACTGGACTCCGATACTGGAGTCGATGCCGATTTGGTGACCGTACGGGAAGACCAAGATAACTTCATCGTGAGTGATCCCGAGGGTAACTACTCCTATAGGCTAAAGGTTATAGGAGGAACAAAAGATGGCTATGTTTCCAATGCCGTTGTCGCTGATATCCCACCCGTCAGCTCCCAATTCACCGGTTGGAGCTTAAGTGAAAGTATGGATATTTCCGGTGTAATGTCTCCCTTTGTCGGAAGCGGTTTGGAAGCTTCCTTTACGGCTAAAGTTGCCAATTATGGTGGAGAGGAGCCTGAATACACGGATGAGCATATAACTTACCAGTGGTATCGGGTTAATCCTTTAACCTATGCAATGACCCCGATTGTAGGCGCAACAGAACTGACCTATATCACTACCGAAGCTGATTTAGGCTATAAGCTATTGATTCGGGCAACCGGCGATGGGGAAAATGTAGGCGGCTATGCCCAGATTTTCTCTCAAATGATTGCAGTTATGCCTAATGACGCTTATATCACTAATGTTAGCGAGTCGGGCTTTATTCTTAATCTGCATAAATCAGTCAATGGTCTTGGGGCAAACGAGTTAATATTAACAGATAACAAGGGTGATTATGTGCCGATTACATCAGTTTCTCAAGGGGCTAATGCGGCTATATACAATATTGCAGCCGACTTAGACCCGGCAAATGGTCCTTTTTATCTGAATAATAACTCGGGTTTCTGGAAAATTACTTCTCGAGTGCCATGGGGCCATGGAAGACATGAAGGCGTACAAGTACAGTATAGCGATGTATTCACAGCATTAGAAATTATAGCCCCCTCGGAAGAAGAATTCTGGGTATGTGTTTATGATACCTACAAAGATGAGCCAATACTTGATTTGACTAAAGAAGATTTTACATTAAAAGATGCTTCAGGACAGGATGTAGACTTTAAATTTAATGATCCGGAACTGCGTGACCTCGATATTCCTCCCCACGAGTATTTGATAAGTCCTGCGGAGGGTGTTTTTAGCGGAACTTACACATTAACATTTACTAAATCCGGCTATCGGTCGGTCAGCGAAGATATTACACTGGGTGTGGAAGAACCCCAAATAACAGAAATAACATATCCCGAGGACACTTATCTGGCAGGCAGGGAACATACTATTCCAGTAACGGTAAAAACCAGTGGAATAGCTAGTGGTACTGAAGTAACTGTAGCGCTTACAGGAGAATCAATTAACGAAATAATTGCAGGGCCTGTATCAGGCACTATTGAGGACAATGTGGCTACAGTTGAGATTACTGTACCAAAAGAGTTGGCATCAGCAGGAGTTTATTACCTTAGGGCAGAAGCTGCGGGAACAACTAATTATGTTACATTTTATTTAAACGAAACCAAGTTGAATATGAATGCAAAATATAACGTGGAAACAACTGCTTTCAAAGAGTTCACCATGGATGTCGAAATCTGGGGCGCAGTAATGGACGCGGATAAAGATCACAATGTTCGTTTTTACGGGGTAATTCCCGACCTTAGTAGCGACGATATTGAAAAAGACGAACTTAGCGGACACATTATAACCGAAGCGGATCAAAGTACTGATGTTAGCACCGACATGATAGAAATTATTACGGGCGAAGAAAAAGGAAATGTAGGTGCCGGGGGTAATGATTTAGTCCTTGGCTGGGGCGATAATAAAGGTATTAAACTTGGCGATCTAATCAAAGACGGTCACAAAGTTACCGCCGGTTTTGATGCAACTATCAACAAACCTGGGGACTACACAATTAAATTCGTCTCCTATGATCTAGATAGTAAAAAGCAAATCAATGATGTTGGCGATAAAGCAACCATTACTGTACAAAAACCGGCTGTATCGGAGTACACATTTTTATTTTACCCTATAGGCCCTCTGGAATTTGAAATAAGAGATTTACCGGGCAGTTCAGGTGGTTCAGTAATAGATGGGGTATATGGAGTAGACACAGACGGTTTAACACCTATAGGGGTAAACTTAAAAGCCGACCCTGTAGAAAATCTGGGCTATGATAGCGTAAAGATATTAGTACCTGAAATAAAGCAGACGGCAGGCAGTGGGGGAAAACTTGAGCTATGGTACTACTCTGAGGATGACCAGAAGTGGATTGACATAGCAGTGCATGGTTGGGGTGGTGAAAATGGATTCCCATTGGCGGCTGATTATGAAAAAACCATGGATGTGTATGTATTTGCCGATACAGCAGGTAGATATGAAATTGCATTTGAGTTGATAGATCTAAATAATAACGATGCAGTAATCACTGAAAGGGTAATGTATATCAGAGTTGATTGATAGCCGCGTTAAGGAAGAAAAGGTGCCAGGCACCTAACTTATCAACTTATTGAATTTACACACAATATTTCACAGTCCCGTTTACTGAAACTTCAACAACAACATGGTTAAAAAATAGGTGGATCCAGTAAACTATTTAAAACCCCCTGCCGCTTTCGAGCAGGGGGTTTATATATTTTAACGCTGGTTAACTTATTCTTCTACGACCTCTTCAGCTTCCACGTCTTCATCAGCTGCTGCATCTTCGTCAGCGTCAGCATTTTCGTCCACATCATCAGCGTCTTCATCGGTAGCTACATCTTCGTTGTCAACGTCGGCGTTTTCATCCATATCCACGTTTTCTTCAGCAGTAGCATCTTCATCAACGTCGGCGTTTTTATCAACATCCACGTCTTCTTCATTGGTAGCATCTTCATCAGCGTCAACGTTTTCATCCACATCTACATCTTCTTCAGCGGCTGCATCTTCATCAACATCCGCGTCATCATCGGTGGCCACATCTTCGTCCGCTACAGCCTCTTCATCAACTTCCTCATCAACTTCTTCATCTACAACGGGCTCGTCAGTTATGTCGATGCGGTTTTGTTCGCTGTAAAAAGCGACATTCTTATTCAGGCTAACAGCGATGAATTGCAGGGGCACATATGTTACATTATTGATTATCTTGGCAGGAGCCGCCAAATTTACATTTTCTCCGTCAACGGTAGCCACAGGGTTGTTAACCTGTAACCAAATACCACCGGAGGTGATTGATTTGTCTTCAGCGTTCCATTCCACCTCTTGACCCAGGGCTTCAAAAACTGCTCTTAAGGGTACCAGGGTAGTATCATCTTCTACAATAGCGGAGCTTTCTGCTGCCAGGTCGTTTCCATTGATAAAAATGGCCGGTGAGACCGCCGCCATGGCAAAACTGCAGGTAAGCAAGAAAATGCTCAGGGTCAATACTGCTATTAATTTAGTTTTCATACTCAACCTCCTATTTTTTATAAAAAGATTTTTTACTTCAGATCTCAGATCTGAAATTATGCGCAATAGAAACCACCCCCTTATGCTAAGCTACATTTTTTAATTTGATATAAGACGCATAAATCCCTTCTTTTTTACAAAATTAAACATTTCCTATTATTTCTATGTTTGCACTTCAAAATCGATATCGAATAACCGGTGCCAGGGTAAGTTGACCTCTGTTACCTCAACATTACCAAAATCCTCCCGCAAATTTCGGTCGGCAAAGTCATTCAGCATTCGTGCTATCTCCGCCGTGGTTTGCTGTTCCAATTGTGGATCGGTCATTAATGTTTGTTGTTCCACCGGTACCTTTTCCCTGATCACCGGTCTGGTTATTGCCTGGTAGCCCCAATCCTCAAGCAAGCACTTTAGAATGATGTCCCGCTGTTTTTCGGCAAAGCCCGGGTCACCTGCACCGGTATGCCCGGTGGCTATAATTCCCTGGCTGAGCGCAAGGCCTACTGAATTACCCGCAGTATTCCAACCCGAATAGCCCGCCAACTGGGACAGGTCATAGTGGGTGTTAAGGGTTTGCATAAACCCGGCATCCGCCATATTGGGACGGTTCACATCTGCTATGGCCACTGAAGTTCCCCGGGCATTGTAGTTTTTGATGCGCTCGATAAATTGTTGTCGTGCCTCGGTAACCTCATAAGCATCTTGCTGTTGCGGTTCGCCCGATCCCGGTCCGTTATGCACTGCCAGTACCAAATCAGCCTTGCCGGGCAGTGCTGTCAATTCGGCCCCGATAGCCTTAATGTGCAGAAGTATGTTCTCCTGTAAAGGAACATCTTCATATAATGGGATATCTCCGGCCAGTTCCCGGCAGGCATAATCCACGTAAACCCGGAGAGCCCGGTCGCCCACACCTGCGCCCAGCTTGTTGGCCATGGCAGCCAGCAGCAGTTGGCCGCATTCATCGGTGCCTGCCAAGAACTCCACCTTGCCGGCGATGTTATACCGCTGCACCAGCCTGGTCAATCTTTCCGCCTCCATGCGGGTAAACCCGTAGGGTGCGGTATCATCCTTGCTTATCACCAGGCGGTCAATATAGCCCTGCTGTACCAGCTTAAGAACCTGCACAGTTGCTTGATAATTTTTATCTCTTCTAGCAGTGAAATCTTTAAGGTATTCACCGGGGATCTCACTGGTAAGCTCGCTCAACCTTTTAGCTTCAGCCGGTTCAATAATGCCCAGGCGGTCTTTATCCATTAACTGGCCGTATTTAAAAATCTTGGCGCCGTATGTGTTGTAATAATCCGGCATGGTGTGGGGGGTATTGGCCATTGGCGCTCTCATAATGGAGATAAAAGCGTAGACAAGATGATCGTCTTTTTTAATGCTTTTTATTAAGTTAACCCGTTTGGCTATTTCATCCATGGTCAAGTTATGTTTGCGGGAATCCACCAGGCCACCGTAAAGCAGCATATCCAACGATAATACCGCAGCCCCGTAGTGGGGAATTTGGCCTGTTAACCAAGTATTTAACTCGCCATTACCGGCAAGCTGTTCCTGGGTGGGGAAGACTGGATTAAAACCAGCCAACCGGGCCAGCTCAAGGGCGTTCTGATAATTAACCGGGCGGTTGTCCAGCGGTATGTATAAAACATTTGTGCCGGGGTCAGCCGTGTTGTTTGCTGATACCCTACTTTCCTGGCCCAGGGTTTGGTAGATAAATACCAAAGATACCAATAGCAACCCTGCAAGTATTACCTGCGCTTTTTTCATAAGACCTGCCACCTTCCTAAAAGATATGGAGACATTTTCCCCGGATTTTAAGCTAACCTACCCTCAGCCGCGAAGTAAAACTTTGTCATTGCGGTGATGGCAAAAATACAAGGCTAACCTCTACTATAATATAACGTAGCAATAGCAAGACCATTACCGGAGAGTGTTACAAGTTATGTCAATTATATAGAAAGGGTTTAACAGGTACAAGGTGATGGCAGGAAATGTGCCTGTCTTGTCGAACTGGAAAACCATACATTATTACGAAAAGTGAGGTTTTTCGATGAGCAAAATCAAAAGCAAAGCAGTGTTGGTGGCCCTGCTGCTCATGGCGGCAGTCATCACCGGGTATGCAGGTTTAGCTGCGGCCGACGGCGGTGACCCCGGATCCGCCGGTGACCCCCTGGTAACCAGAAGCTTCGTGGAAAGATACGTGCAGGAATACATTGCCGGCCTGGGTTTATCCGGGGGCTCTGCATCATTGGAATGGGTTGTTGCTGAGCTGGAAACCGGCCAGGAGTTCATTGGCAAAGCGGGTACTGAAATCATTGTGCGCAGCGGCAGCGCTGTGGTAGTGGATCCCAGCGGCGGCGGTATACCCGATTTGACAGCCGGGAAAAATGTCATGGCTGGCCAGGTAGTGGAAAACAATCACCTGTTTAGCCTGCCCAAGTCCGACGGCCGGGGTATCAAAGCCCAAAAACCGACCATTATTATGTACCGGGGTTTTTAAACCCTGTACTAAAGAAAGAAAGCCGCTTACTGTCATTGCCGGCTTTCTTTTCTTGTCAAAACCCTTTAAGGGCAGGATTGAATCATAAAATGTAGAAGTTTTTCAATGTTAGGAACAACCTGCCAGTAAGCTACGTCATAACTAACAGGTTGATAAAATTATTAGGGAGGGATTAGCCATTTTTAAAAAGAGACTCATAGTTTTGATGATGTCGGCGTTTTTATTGTTTGCTCTGAGTGGGATGGCGGAAGCGACTGTGGGCAGCAAACAAATTAAGGTAGACTACAATAATATTGTAATCTATGCCGATGGGAAAGCGGTTAATCTATCAGCCGGGCAGGAGCCTTTCTTGCTAAATGGAGTTACTTATGTACCGCTGCGCGTGGCCGGGGAAGCCTTAAAATGTAATGTAAACTGGCAGGCTGAAACCAAAACCATCCAATTGACCAGCGGTGCCGCTGCTGAGGTTGGCAGCTTGAAGGCGCAACTGATAGCAAAGGATCAGGAAATAGCCAACTTGAAGAAGCAAATCGAAGATTTGCAGAAACAGCCGGACAAAGAGGACAAGAATGATTTAAGAGACCTGGAAGATGAATTGCTGGATAGATTTGATGAGTTGGAAGATGTGGCCATAGAGGACATCAGGCTGGACGGCGACGAGGATGACGTGGAAGTGGAGATTGAAGTGGATCTGGGCGATTATGGCGATGAGTGGGAAGATCTGAGGGACAAAGATATTGAAGACTGGCTGGAAGATCTGGTTGAATATATCCAGGACGAGCTGACGAAAAATACGGTAATCGAAGGTGTAGTCATCGATATAGATGATGATGAAGAGCTGGTGGAATTTAATAAAGACGGCAAGGACGACCTGGAAGTGGATTTTAACGACGAGGACTACCGGGGTGGCAGTGATAATGCCTCCGAGGTGGAAGATAACCTGCTGAACAAAAGATATAGCGTGGAAGATTTGGAATTTAGAGTAACCCAGGTAAACTATGATAAGGACGATAAGGAAGTTGACATTCACTTGGACGCAGAGGATGATGATTGTTCGGTAGAGTGGAGATATTTACGTGATCGTGATATTGAGGATGCCGTGGATAGTATCGGAGAAGATATAGCCGAGGAATTTGAAGATGAAAATGTCAGGCTGGATACGGTAGAGTTGTATTTTTATGATGAGGACGGTTTTGAGCTGGAAAGTTTTAAGTACAATGTTTAATGATGAAACCTTTCAAAAAACAGAGACCGGGTGAACCGGTTTTCTGTTTTTTTATATCCGGCTTACATGTTCACTTTGCATTTTATCGACGTCTGGCTTTGTGCTTCTTAAATATTGGGACATTTTAAGCATGTTGGAAGGATTTATAACAAGTTTTGTGGAATTCTTAAGTTCCATGTCTATATTATTACGTTAATGAAAAAATTGTCAAAAAACAATAGGAGGTGGCATTAGAGATAAAAAACCAGGTTGCGAGGATGGGTCGGTATTTATAGTAAGTGAAAGGAGTGACCTGTTTGTTTAATAGGAGATATTTTTTATCTTTATTAATAGTGTTATCCCTGATGCTTACCGCGGCGGGATACGCCTTTGCCGCAGGGTTCACGGACACCCGGGGGCATTGGGCCGAAGGACAAATTAACAAATGGGCGGAAAAAGGTTTGGCCGGCGGTTATTCAGATGGTACTTTTAAACCCAATAACCAGGTTACCAGAGCTGAATTCGTAGCCCTAGTCAACCGTGCCTTTGGCATTGAAACTAAAGGTTTTGCCGCTAATTTCAGCGATGTAAACTCAAGCCAGTGGTACTATAACGATATTGCAGCCGCCAGCGCGGCGGGTTATACCGGCGGTTATCCAGATGGTACCTTTAAACCGCAGCAGTCCATTTCCCGCCAGGAAGCGGCCAGTATTTTGGTCAGACTGCTCGAACTGGAACCCACTACCCAGGGATTGGAAGGTTTTAAAGACGCCGGCCAGATTCCCCAGTGGTCCCGCAGCAGCATCGGTGCCATAGCCAAGGCCGGTCTAATGGCCGGTTATCCTGACGGCACTTTCCAGCCCGGCAAAAGCATCACCAGAGCCGAGGCAGTGGTCGCTCTGGACAGAGCCAGGGAATTTGCCCCGGTTACACCGCCTGTAATTGAAGAGGCAACTTTACAGGGAACGGTAACACTGGACGGTAAAGCAGTATCCGGTGCCACCGTGCGTGTGTTTAAGGCCGGTGGTTATGAAGATATAAAGGAAACCGAAACCGACAGCAAAGGTTATTTTGAATTCGCACTGGCTGCCGGTGATTACGATTTAACGGCGGTTACCGACAATAAGGTGGCTTATCAAAGTGATATCACGGTGGTAAAAGATGAGAAAGCCACGGCAAAACTGGAATTGGTACCCGCAGCGGTAGTTTCCGGTACTTTGTATGATGAAAATAGAACCAAGGTTCAGAATGCCAAGATGCTCTTCACCACAAACCCCACGTTTATTATTTATACGGGTAATGATGGAAAGTTTAAGGGGGCCGTACTGCCTGACAGTACATATACGGTGCAGGTGTACAAGCCCGGTAAAGAAGACGAGGATCCCCTGCTGTTGGCCGAAGATGTGGCTGTAGGAGCCGCCGGTACCCGGAGTTTGGGCATCTTTAAGGCACCGTTCTCACTTTCAGCACCCGGTGGTGGCGGTGGCGGTGGGCCGAGTGGGGGTGACGATACACCCGTAATAGTAAGCATTGATAATATTCAATACACTGTTGCCTTAAATGAAAATTATAGTTTACCTACCGAAGTTACAGCTAATATGAGCGATGGTAAAACTAAAAAATATTCTGTAACATGGAGTCCTAATGTTGTAGATACAACAAAAGCCGGTGTATTTACTTTCCAAGGCACCGTTAGCGGGTATGCGCCCAAGGTTATTCTTACCCTTAGGGTAGAGGCACCTGTAGGTACATCTGTGGAAGTGGATCCTGATATTCCCGTTGCATATGAGGGTGGGATTACCATAGACTTTACCTCTGTGAAGAGCAGTCTTCCAGAAGGTGTAAAAGTGACTGTTAAAAAATGCGATGAAGATGATTATGAGCTTCCTAGTGATCCTCCTGCGGTATTTACCGTAGCGGGCCAGGTAATTGAAGTGGAGTTTGATAAACAAGTCGATGATTTTAGTGCCGGAGTTAAATTGACCCTGCCCTATGATGAGTCAAAGGTTGATGATCCTGACAACCTGGCAATCTTTTATTATAATGAAAGTGAGAAAAAGTGGGAGTGTGCCGCCGACCCTGTTGTTGATAAAGTTAACAAGTTAGTTACGGTAACGGTATACCACTTTTCTAAATGGGGTGTTATTGAGGCTGCTAGGGTAGAAAAACCAACTGCCAATCCGCAGCCCGGAGAAATAGACAAAGGTACTAAGGTCAAATTAAGCACAGCTACACCGAATGCCAAGATCTACTACACCACGGACGGTAAAAACCCCAATGCGCCTAAACATAGAATCCTATATGAAGCACCGATTGTTATAACATCAGATACTACCATTAAAGCATTAGCTATCAAAGATAATATGAAGAACAGCCATGTGGAAACCTTTGAATATAACATAAAACCTTACAAACCTTATATTGAAAGTATTACCAATGGAACGGTTGATCAGCAAAATAAAAAGATTATTATAGATAAAGAACCAAGCAAATTTTCGGATTTGGAAATTGAACTATATTCACCTTCCGGTAATAGCACTTTAGAAATAAACCTTAATGGTAGTAAGCTTGGTAGTTGGGATTTTATAAATGGTTCTAATGATCTTAGCTTGGGCAACAGTATATCAGGTTTTAATATTGCAACAACTGCAGCTGCACTGCTTGGAGCGGGGTTAAGTCACCAGGATGTGTTGGATGCTGTGGAGTTTAGTAGTCTTTTTGAGGCTATTAAAAGATCGTCTAATTTTAATAAAGATGAATTCTATGCTGAGGTCGTGAACGAGATTGCGATAATAGCAAACAATGATGAAAATATATCTGAACAGGGCAGAAAAGCTATAATTGAAGCATTGAACATTCCCGCAATTAACAATGCCGCCGACACAAATACCAAGGCAAAGATAAAAGATATTTTACGGCCTGCAGTCGAAAAGTATAACACCTGTGCCGGAGATAATATTGCCGTAGAAGATTTAGTTGATGATTATGTAAATACCTTGGACAATATTGCAAAATCGGAATGTAGAGAAGCCTTTTACAACGCTGTAAACATTACTGCGCTGTATGAAACTATAAAATCATCCAGTAAAAAGGACGCCATTATTGACGCTATCAATGAGAAAGCAATAATTAATGCCATCACCGAACATGCAGGCACGACTACTATAGCGGCCATGGCTATGAAGGTATATGTCTACCTGGATGAACTTGGCTCCGATAGCAAAAAGGAAATATTAAATACTGTCAACCTTAGCCAGTTGATGATTAACGTAAGTGAAAAGGTTGGTAACGACTTGGTGGTAATCGTCAAAGATAAGAAGAACCCTGCTAATCAAACTGTTTACACGGTGGATGTGGAGAAATAAATATTGTACTGCTTAGCCCCGTTATTTATAGTAGCGGGGCGTTTTTATTGGGCCGATAACAAATGCATGCGAGTGCAGGGAATAACATTATTTACAGAGAATCTATAAATAGCCAACTAAAAATAATGTGCAACTAATTTGAAAGGGAGGATTTTTGTTGATGTATGGTAGGAAATACTTGACTGTATTCTTAACGATGTTTATGCTGTTAGCTGTTTCCGGATATGCATTTGCGGCTGGTTTCAAAGACGTAAATAACCACTGGGCCGAGGGCCAAATCAACAAGTGGGCCGAAAACGGCCTGGCCGGCGGGTACGCCGACGGCACCTTCAAACCCAACCAACAAGTAAGCAGGGCTGAATTTGTGGCCTTGACCAACCGTGCCTTCCATATTGATAAAAAGGAAGCAGCAGTCAGTTTTAGTGACGTCAAATCCAGTGATTGGTACGCCAGTGAAGTGGCGGCCGCCAAAGCTGCCGGTTACATAGGTGGATATGCAGACGGTACCTTCAAACCCAATAACCCCATTACCCGCCAGGAAGTAGCCAGTATTTTGGTCAGGTTACTGGACATTGAAACCACCACCGAAGGGCTAAGCGTATTTGCGGATACGGCTCAAATTTCCGAATGGTCCCGGGGTAATGTTGGCGCTGTTGTCAAAACAGGGCTGATGCGCGGGATGCCTGATAACAAATTTATGCCGCTGAAGAGCATTACCCGTGCCGAAGCTGTAGTATCCCTGGACCGTGCTCTAGAATATGTACCAGGCGTGACAAAACCGGTTGAACCCAAACCGTTGCTGGAGACCGGTTTGGAGGGTACGGTTACTTATAACGGCCAGCCAGTAAAAAACGCTGCAGTAAATATATTTAAAGCTAATAGCTATGAAGTGCTCAAAGAAATCGAAACCGACAGTGAGGGCAACTTTAAAATCAAGTTGGAGCCCGGAAAATACGATATTACAGCTGTTACAGACTGGGAAGTATCTTTCAATAATGATATAACTATTGTTGAACAAAAAATGACACGGGTGGATTTACTCCTTACCAAAGCAGCTGTGCTTAGTGGTGAACTATTGGATGATAACAACCGACCGGTAAAGAAAACCACCATGTACTTTACAACTAATCCTACGTTCGTTACCGTTACTGATAACGATGGAAAGTTTAAGGTGCCGGTTTACCCCAACAAAACATATAAAGTCCGGGCTACCGATCCCGATAATAAAGATGAAAAGCCGGTGGTTGTGAAGGATAAGTTGGAAGTGAAGGGTGTAGGGAATCATAATGTAGGTGATATTAAGGCTTCTTTTGATGGCGAAGTTATTAAGATTGGCGGCGATGGTTCCGGTGGAGTCTCCGGAGGAGATTCCAATGACCAGAAAGAGCCCAAATTAAAGGTAAACTCCGTAACATTTGTGGTTGATGACCGGCAAGAAACGGTGTCGGGCGTAAATAATGTATTTACGGTGGATCTAACCGGTTATAATGATACGGACATGTTTACTGAATTGACCGTCAGGGCAACTCAAAACGCCACCAGGGCCAGCATTACCATAATGGGTGAGACTAGAGAGATTAACTTTAATCAAGGCGTGGCAAGTACTACAGTGAAGAACTTACTGGGGCCACTTGATACCGGAGAACCAGGTATAAGCTTGCAGTCACTGAGGACACTGTTAAAAGTGGCAAATGACATTAAAATCACTATATACGGTGAAAACAAAGATAAAGAAACAGTTGAAGTAGAAATAATACTACCTGCCCAGAAATAATTCCTGCAATTTACGGGTAATGTTAAGACTAGCGAGACAACCAGCCTCCCGCGCAACAACCGCGGGAGGCAGCTTTATTTACCCCCATTCCCCCGCACCACTCCATATTACATTATCAAACACTACGGTTACTTTAACAAACTTTAAGCCTGACCCCGGGGAAAATGCTGCAGGAGTTGCAGAATCCATGTTGAAATATATAAAACTGTACTATATTTTGTGACCAAGCCGGGGGTGGTTTATTGCCTTTGCGCAAAAGGAAGAAGCGCAAAAAGAAAATATGGCCCCAATCAAAAGCTGGTTGGGTAATACTTACCGGTGCTTTGGTGTGTATAGCTGTTGTTGTCGCTGCAAGCCTGCTGGGCAGGAGCGATTTTCAACCTATTTCATATAATCCCGCGGGAGAAGACCCTACGGGCACTACCCCCGGCGGTGATGTCAGGCCGGGTTGGGATGTGGAAATAAAGGAGCTGGACTGGCCAAGTTATGTCACATTTACTCCTGCGGGGAATGTAAACATATCCTATGACCCGGAGTTAAACAAGACAGAAAAAAAAGCTATTATTGAGAATACATACACAAAAATATTTTCAACCATGGAAGCCCGGTACCGCCAGGAGATAAACCGTTTGGTGGAATCCGCCAAAGCGGACTACATTGCCGTCCAAAAGGGGCAAAAGGATATCTCCATCGGCCGGTTGGCCCTTGCGTATGTGGACGCCGGAAAACAGTTGGAGAAGGAAGCCGATCGCAGCTTCAACAGAGTTCTGGGTAATATGCGGGCCGAACTGCAGGCCCAGGGATTGTCCACTGATATGGCCGACCGGGCGGAAAAGCATTATAAGGAACAAAAAAGCCAGCTGCGCAAAGAAATGCTGCAGCAAATGGCGAGGTATGTCAATGATTGATTTACATATACACATACTTCCCGGTCTGGATGACGGTTCCCGGGACACGGAGGAATCACTGGAAATGGCCCGCTGTGCCGTGGCCGGTGGTATTAAAGCGGTGGTGGCCACTCCTCATGTTATGACCGGTGTGTATAATAACACCCGGGAAAAAATATTGGCTGCGGTGCAGGAATTGCGTGGCGTGCTGCAAACCCATAACATACCCCTTGCAGTATATCCCGGGGCGGAATATATGCTGGAACCGGAAATACCGCGCTGGCTAAAAGAAGGCCGGGCGCTGACGCTGTATGACGGTGGCAAATACCTGCTGGTGGAATTCCCTGCCGGGGAAATCCCGGTGTATGCCAACCAAACACTTTTTGAAATCGCCCTGCAGGGTGTAACTCCCGTTATTGCCCATCCCGAGCGGAATAGAAGGTTTATTGAGGACCCGGATTTGCTGCTCTCCTTTATTGACAGAGGGGCGCTGTGCCAGTGCACTGCGGGCAGTCTCACCGGTTTATTCGGCAGCCGGGTGCGCCAGGTAGCCATAGATTACCTGCTGGATGGCTGCTACCATTTTATCGGCAGCGATGCCCACGGCACCGGCGGCCGCTCTCCCGATCTGGCCAAAGCCTGCCGGGTGGCCGAGGGGTACAGTGCGGGCCTGGGGGAACTGCTGACGATGGACAACCCGGAACGATTGCTCCAAGGGCATGCTCCGGCTCGGCCACCTGTGTTGGAGAAGGAGGTCAATAAAAGTAAGCTGGGCTTTTTGGGCAGGCTATGGCGCAAGAAATTCACCAGTCGCTAAGTTGCGCCGTGTTTGTAGGGCTTGCCGGACAAAAGGCCCTTGGCGGGCGAGATAACTAATTTATCCAATTAGATAGTTAAACATTACACAGGAGTGTGAAGTAATGTCTGAAAAACCTGACTACATAGAGTCCGACGAAATAGACCTGCGGCAAATATTCGGGGTGCTCAAAAAATGGAGCAAGGTGATTGTGATCATCACCCTGCTGGCATTGCTTACCAGTGCCGTGATGAGTTATTTTGTCATGGACCCGGTATATGAAGCCAGATCCATGCTGCTGGTCACCATGCCTGTTGGCAACCAGCCGGCCTCTTTGCAAAGCGGTAACGATCTGGAATCAGTGATCAATACTATATCCCGGCTACCCCTCATGACCATGAATACCTATGTCAGCCAGTTAACCAGTGATACCATGTACCAGCGGGTGGTCGACAAACTTAATCTGGACGAACAGGGGTACAAGGCTAAAAACCTGGCGGGTATGGTTAAGGCCGAAGTGGCCAAGGACAGCAACATTATAGAGCTCAGGGTGCAGCACACCGACCCGAGGCTGGCCGCCGACGTGGCCAATGCGCTGGGTGAAGTATACCTGGAATACCTATCGGAAAAAAACCAGCAGCAGATGACACGCTCCACCGACTTTTTATTGGAACAAAAGGAAGAAACCGATAAACAATTGAACGCGCTTTTGGAAGAATACAGGCTATTTAATTCCGACGCTCAAAGTGTGGAATACCTGCAAAAACAGTTTGCCAGCTTGACCGACGATTTAAACGCCTACCAGACCCAAGCGGATCTAGCCTATGCCGAGGCAAGGCAGTTGGAGGCCGGTGTGGCCAGTTTAAGGGCCAAGCTGGCCCAGACCCCGGAAACCATCACCGTTGACAGAGTGAGCCAGGATGGCACGGGGGTTATTGTCTCGGAGGAAGCCAACCAAGTTTATGTTAGCCTGTCCCAGCAGTTAAACGAAAAGGAAGCCCAACTGGCGGAAAAGACCGCCGGCCTAGCGGCCATGAACGAAGCCATCGAGCGGCTGCGGGCACAGCTGGCCTCGCTGCAGACAGTGCTAAGTGCCAAGCAAATTAAACAGCAGCAGCTGCAAAATGAAATAAGCCGGCTGGAAGAAACTCAAAACATGCTGGCCCAAAAGATCACCCAAACCCAAATCGCCAAATCCATCGATATGGGCGAGACCAGCATTAATATTGCTTCGCCGGCCCTGGTGCCCGCCAACCCGGTAAAGCCGAACAAACAGCTTAACATGGCAATAGCCCTGGTGTTGGGGTTGATGGTGGCGGTGGGCTTGGCCTTTGTATTGGAATTTATGGATAATACCATCAAAAGTCCCGACGATGTGCAAAAACACCTGGGATTACCGGTGGTGGGTACTATTCCGTTCTACAGGGGTTCCGGTAATAAATCCGTTAGGGGGTTATTAAATGCCAAAAAAGCATAGCAGCCCGGTTTTCAGCAGTGTCGACATCCGTTCACCCTTTGCGGAGGCATTCCGTACCTTGCGTACCAATTTAAGTTTTGCGGGGGTAGACAAGCCCTACCGGACTATTTTGGTCACCAGCACCTTACCCGATGAGGGTAAATCCAGTACCACATCCAACTTGGGGGTGGTACTGGCCCAGGCCGGGCAAAAAGTGCTGATTATGGACTGCGACCTGAGAAAACCGGTGCAGCATAATAACTTTATGTTAAATAATACAGTTGGGGTAACGAACTGTTTGGTAAACGGCCAGGAACTCAGCCGGGTGGTGCAGAGTACCGAAGTGCTCGGATTGGATGTATTGACTTGCGGGCCGATCCCCCCCAATCCGGCGGAACTAATAGCCTCCGATAAAATGGCCGCCTTGATAAACGCTGCCCGGGAGGCCTATGACATTGTTCTGGTGGACTCGCCACCTGCTTTGACGGTAACCGATGCATCACTGCTGTCCGCTATGGTGGACGGAGTGCTACTGGTGGTAAAAACTGCTTCCACCAAAATTGAGATGGTGCAAGAGGCCAAATCGTCACTGGAAAAGGCTAACGCCAAAATAATCGGTGTAGTGCTGAACCAGGTGGACGCCAACAGCAGCAATTATTATTACCACTATTATTACTATGCCAAGGATGATAAAAAAAAGAGCATGCCCAAAGTAGCTTTATAAAAAATTAGGGAACAAGAAAACCCGGGCTTGTATACCCGGGTTTTTTTTATTAAAAAAAATTAATATTTATTTCAGTTTTTTGTTATTTATTCCTCCAAACATGGAGGAGTTTCCCAATAAAATAGCGAAATAACATTCAATCGCTCAAAATGTACTCATTTATAACACCATACTCGTTTCACCAATACACACTACACCATTCTACAATTTTATTATAATATATCAGAACTTACCGGGCAATAAAGTGGAAGTCCTATATTAAGCAGGAAAAAGGTCCCTATACTTGGTGACCGGTAGCATACCGGCTGTATATGGGCAGAATAAGATGATCCCTTGAGGTGACTTTACATGAACGGTCACGCGCGATTAGCACTGCTGCTATTTTGCGATGCTGTATTAATCAATCTGTCAATTATTATTGCCTATATTTTCAGGTTCGAAAGTTTGGATCTAACCGCTCCGCACTTGTTACAGTATTACAAAATTGCTCCCATGGTGGTACTGGTATACCTGGCCTTTTTTTATGTTATGAAATTATACAACCGGGTATGGGCATATGCCAGTATTAGTGAACTAATCGCCATCGTACAGGCGGTAACCCTGGGCAGCCTGGGTTTCATCGCCCTTACATATTTATTTGAAAACCTGCTGCCCCGCAGCATCATATTATCTTCCTGGGCGCTGTTAATTTTACTGGTGGGAGCTTCGCGCCTAAGCTGGCGGTTGGTGGTGGAACGCAAAAAAGGCAACGGTCACTATGGTAAGCGCACCCTGATCATCGGGGCCGGGGACGCCGGCGTGCTGGTGGCCCGGGAACTGAAAAACCATGACAGCGGCCTTATGCCGGTGGGGTTTATCGACGATGACAAAGGCAAGCAAAGAATGCGAGTGCTGGACCTGCCGGTGTTGGGTGGCCGGCAGCGGATCTCCCTGGTGGTCAAACGTTATAATATTGAAACTATCATCATTGCCATGCCCTCTGCGGATGCACAAACTATTCGGGAATTGGTGGCCATATGTAACCAAACCGGCCTGGAGGTAAAAATATTACCCGGCATGTACCAGCTCATCGACGGCCGGGTATCCGTCAGTCACCTGCGCCCGGTGAAAATCGAAGATTTGCTGCATCGCGAGCCCGTGAAACTGAACCTTGGTGAAATATCGGACTATATCAAAGGGGAAACAGTACTGGTGACCGGGGCCGGGGGCTCCATAGGCTCGGAGCTCTGCCGCCAGGTGGCGGGCTTTGCCCCCAAAAAGCTGGTGCTTTTAGGCCACGGAGAAAACAGTATCCATAAAATATGGCTGGAGCTGTCCGCCAAGTATCCGGATCTTCCCCTGGGTATAGAAATCGCCGACGTACGGGATCAGCCCAAGATTAATTACATATTTCAACAAAACCGGCCGGGATTGGTCTTCCACGCCGCCGCGCACAAGCATGTGCCCCTGATGGAATTACACCCGGACGAAGCAGTGAAAACGAACATATTCGGTACCAAAAACCTGGCCGAGGCAGCGGACAGGGCGGGTGCCAAAACCTTTGTACTGATATCCACCGACAAAGCAGTAAACCCCTCCAGCGTTATGGGGGCCACCAAACGCATGGCCGAGCTCATTGTGCAGCACATGGCCCGGATCAGCCACACCCGGTTCGTGGCCGTGCGGTTCGGCAACGTACTGGGCAGCCGGGGTAGTGTGGTGCCCATCTTCGAAGAACAAATTAAAAACGGCGGCCCGGTTACCGTCACCGACCCGGAGATGAAACGCTACTTCATGACCATCCCCGAAGCGGTGCAGCTGGTCATCCAGGCCGGTTCCATGGCGGACGGGGGCGAAGTGTTCATACTGGACATGGGTGAACCGGTGAAAATAGTGGACCTGGCCTGCGAAATGATCAGGCTCTCCGGTTTGGAACCCGAAAAAGACATTAAAATAAAATTTATCGGTGCCAGGCCCGGTGAAAAACTTTTTGAAGAACTGCTCACCGCCGAAGAGGGCTCCGCTGCCACCAAGCATAAAAGAATATTTGTAGCCAAACCTTGCCTGGTGGATATAGCCGCTCTGGAGCAGGAGCTGTTGCTTTTGGCCCAAAAAACCACCCGGATTAAGGATGAAGATGTATTTGCCGCTCTGGCGGCCATACTGCCCAATTTCAAGTGTTACAGAAAAGTGAGGGCAGTGTAAACCTGTCCCGTCAGATTATATAAAACTATACATGGTGTGCTTACAATATTAAATACGAAACCAGTGTGTAAAATGGAGGGTCTTTACCGGCGCTAAATAAAAAAATTCTTTCGAGTTGTATAGGAAGTCATACAGTTTTTGGCTGCGGTAGTTTGGTATAATAATGCCGGGGTGGTTATTGTGTTAACACCAAAACAACTGGCCGGCTACCGCGCCGGGTGGCTTGAACGAAAAAAGAAGAGGGAGCAGGAACTGGAGGCCCGCTACAAAAAAGCTATTACCCTGGCCCGCAAGGCCGCTGAGCATTTAAAACAGGCTTATCAGTGCCGGGTGTTCTTATTTGGTTCCTTGCTGGAAAAGGACAAATTTATGGAGCATTCCGATATAGACATTGCCACATTAAACTTGAGTAGTGAACAGAACTTCTGGCGGGTATACGCAGAGGTCATGGATATACTACACCCGTTTGACTTTGACCTGATTGAGCTGGAAAGAATCGACCCTGAAGTGAGGGATTATATTCTCCAAAAGGGGTTGGAGTTATGATCCCAAACTTAATTTTGCTGGAAGCACGCATTCGGAAAGAGTTAGACCAATTGGAAAAGCTGCAGGACGAGTTAAAAACCCTGGCAAAACTCAAAGAACAAAAGCTCAAAAGCGTTAAACTCAGGGCTTATGCCTCAATACTGCACGATTTTTACTCCGGAATAGAGAAAATCTTCATTAGCATAGCCCGTGAAATTGATCAAGTGGTGCCTAAATCACAGGGGTGGCACCGTGACCTGCTGGAGCAAATGACGCTGGACATTCCCTCCAAAAGACCTGCGGTTATCAATGATCATTTGTTGGGGGAGTTGCAGCAATACCTGGGCTTTAGACATCGTTTTCGCAACTTATACGGGTATGAACTTGAATGGGCCAGGATGGAACCCCTGGTTCGGGATTTGGTGCCAACCTTTAGTGAGTTTAAGGATAACCTTGAAACCTTTCTGGATCTGTTGACTGAGATACAAGAATAGTAGCACGTGAGGTAAACTATGCTCCGCCTGCAGGTGAAAAGTTACCTAACCGAACTGAAAATGAAAGGCAGCTCGGCGCATACATTAAGCAATTACAGCTACCATTTAGATAAATTCATATCCTTTGTGGAAAGTAGCGGGCTGGACTTTACCACCCTGACTTTGAAGCAAGTCAAACAGTTTCGCAACCACCTGGTGCAGCAGGGATTAAAACCCCGCACCATCAACGCGGTGCTGGCCGCCTTGAAAAGTTTTTATGACTTTCTGGTGGATGAGCAGGAGGTGCAGGGCAATCCCATTATCACCCGCCGTTTGCGGGTCAAGGAAGGCCAATCCCTGCCCCGCTTCATGACGCCGGAAGAACTGAAGATATTCAACCGGTGGCTGAAAACCATCCCCCGCCATATGGCCCTTGGCTATCGCACCATGCTGGCCACCGGCATGAGGGTGAGTGAAGTATCCTCCGTTACCCCTAACGATATCATTGTGCTGGACAACGGCGGCTATATCTTCCGGGTACGGCATGGTAAAGGGGACAAGGAGCGGTATGTGCCCGTTATTGATGCCGGGGTGGTAAATGAATTAATTGACTTCGTGGGGGACCGCCGGGACGATGAACCTTTATTCGGGGTTACCAGTCATGCCTTTAAATGGTGGGCCCGCAAATGCCGCCTGGAAACCGGAGTGGCCTTCCACTCCCACCGGTGCCGGCATACCACGGGCACCCAACTATTGCAAAGGGGAGTCTTTATAGATAAAGTGCAGGACGTGCTGGGGCACGCCGACATTTCCACCACCCGGCGCTACGCTAAAACCGCCCCGGAAGCTATCTATGAACTGGCGGCTAAAGTGGATGAAATAAAGGAACGCCGGGCATTGTACAGGTTCTGGTTGCGGTAATTTGAGTGATAAAATGTGGGATATATCATTTTTTAATATTAAGGGAATAACCTGCCTATATTGACAAAATTTTTGTCCTGAGTTAAAATGTTCAATGATTGAACATTTTAGCCCGCACCCTAACCAGGTAAAAGTGTTCGGGTGCGGTTCGGTAATATATATATATATATATAGGTGAAAAATGTCGATTCATGAATATGAAATATTAAGTCATATAGAGAAAAACAAAGATTTATCCCAGCGTCAAATCGCCAGCAGGACCGGCCTTTCGGTGGGCACCGTAAACCTACTGCTGAAAAAAATGGTCCATAAAGGGCTGGTCAAGCTGGAAAGGGTCAACGGCAGGACGCTGCGTTATATTCTAACCCCCAGGGGCATGGCTGAAAAAACCCGGCTGGCTTATCAGTATCTTAAAGCAGCATACAAGCAGATCATCAAAATAAGCCGGGCGATGGAACAAGTTATAACCGAACACCAGGTTACTTATGGCCCCGTAAAGGAAATCATACTCTGCGGAAGCCCCGGCGATGTGCTGGCCGTATTAAAAATTGCCGCGCACGACCTGGGGGTAAATTACAGAATATCCGAAGGGATTAACGATTTACCGGAGGATCTTTTGGAAAACGCTCTGGTGATCACCTGGGATGACGCCCGGGTGGATCATATGGATGGCAAATATAATGTTGTAAATATACTTGAGAAAATGAGTTAAACGTTCAATGGTTGAATGTTTGGTATGAAATGCTTATATTTAGATGCCGCGAGGCAAAATATATATAAAGGAAAACATGGGCAGTTCGAATATAAGGTGTGAGAAAATGAAAAACGAGATAATCTTTATTGTTAAAGAAGCTCCAGAAGGTGGTTATATTGCTAGGGCTCTGGGGTATTCTATATTCTCGGAAAGTGATACTTTGGATGCAATAAAAGAAGAGATAAAAGACGCGGTAAGATGTCATTTTGATGATCAAGAAATGCCGGATATGGTAAAAATTCATTTCATAAAAGAAGAGATTTTGGCAATATGAGAATTCCTCGTGATATTGATGCCAAGCAGTTTACTGTTATTTTGAAGAAATATGGGTATTCTGTTACTAGACAAACAGGAAGCCATATTCGCCTGACATCCAACATAAAAAAGAGAAAGCACCATATTACTGTGCCTGCCCACAACCCTCTGAGGGTGGGCACATTGAGTGCTGTTATTACCGACATTGCTCAGTATATGGGGAAAAGCAAACAAGATGTAATTGTCGAGCTGTTTTATAACGAGAATAATACATAGTCATCCCAAAAGGGTTAAATTAAAAATGCAATCCAAGTTAAGGGAACTAATAAAAGAATATCTGATTGATTTCAAAATGCGTGGTAATTCGGAGGTAACTGTAAAAGGATACGCATATAATTTGAGCAGGTTTGTAAACTTTGCCGATAAAAATAATATTAATTTTCTTGCCCTGAATCCCACCCACGCCAGGCTGTACAGAAATTCCCTGGTGGAAGCGGGACTAAAACCCCGGTCAGTGAATAAAGCTGTATCAGTACTTAAGGGTTTTTATGATTTTCTGATTGAAGAAGGCAAAATTGCCGGCAACCCCATAAACACCAGAAGACTGCGTGTAAAGGAAGGACAAGCTCTGCCAAAATTCATGACTACCGCCGAGCTTGAGTTGCTGGATAACTGGTTAAGTACAATCCCGGAAACAATTGCTCTAGGATTTCGCACTATGCTGGCCACCGGAATGCGCACAAGTGAAGTTGTGGCTATGAAATGTAACGATCTAATTAGATTAGATAACGGTGGCTATATCATTCGGGTTAGGCATGGCAAAGGAAATAAGGAAAGATATGTACCGGTGATGGATGCAGAAGTGGCCAGGAAATTGGCGGAGATACAAAAGGAAAGGACTGGTGAGGCATCTCTAATTGATGTTACACCAATTCAATACAGGAATTGGTCTTACAAGTGCAAAAAACAAATTGGCGTGCATTTTTATCCCCATCGTTGCCGACATACAGTAGGTACCCAACTACTGCAAAAAGGTGTGGCAATTGACAAGGTTCAGGAAGTACTGGGCCATGAAAACATTTCCACCACCCGGCGTTATGCCAAAACAGCACCGGAAGCTGTACTGGAGCTGGCCGCTAAAGCGGATCAGGTCAAAGAGACAAATGGCATATATTGTTGTTTAATGAATGAGATTTTTTTGGAAAAGAAGCAGGAATTTTGAAGTCCTTGCTGAATTTTGCTATATAAAGAAGGAAATTCCGGAGCAGTTTTGTCGCAAACGTTATGTATAGTGTGTCGTGGGATGTTGGTGTTTAGTGAAGGTGAATATTTTACATATGAAACAGGTGTTAGGTTATGTTTACATATATACTCTTATAATTAGGACGCGCCAATTTGGGGTGAGCAAGTTGGGGGTGTCCTTTTTAGTTTAACAAATTAATGTATCCAATACTTTCGCATTAAAGAAAATGATGGGAAGCATAATGTTTTTATGATATCAAATGATAAACAAATTAAACCTATGTCCCTGCGCCGAAACTTCTCCTGGACGTTTACGGGTAACGTTATTTATGCCGCCTGCCAGTGGGGTATGTTAATGGCGATGGCAAAACTAGGCACTCCCGTCGTGGTGGGGCAATATACGCTGGGCTTAGCTGTAACGGCACCTGTGTTTATGTTGACTAATTTGCAGTTAAGGGGCGTTCAAGCCACGGATGCCAAAGATGAACATTCCTTTGGTGAATATTTGGGGCTGCGAATTTCCGGCAGCGCTGTTGCCCTAGCCATAATTTTATTAATTATTTGGTTCGGTGGTTACCGTGGGGAAACAGCGGTTGTTATTATGTTGCTTGGTTTAGCCAAATTTATTGAATCCGTTAGCGATATTTGTTTTGGCTTGGCTCAAAAACACGAACAAATGCAATTGATTGCTAAGTCACATATTGTTAAAGGAATTCTGTCGCTGGTTGTTTTGGTTATTATACTTATAGTCACAGGTAGCATTACATTAAGTATTGTAGGTTTAATCATTAGCTGGTTTCTAGTCCTGGTTCTTTATGATTGGGTTAACACTCGTAACTTTAGTGAACCACAGCCGGTCTTTAGTGGTGAAAAGTTATGGCCGTTGGCTCGGCTAAGTTTACCCCTTGGTGCTGTTATGGCTTTAATTTCATTGAACTCAAATATTCCACGTTACTTCATAGAACATGAACTGAGCATTGAAGCATTAGGTTATTTTTCAGCCATGGCTTATTTAATTGTAGCAGGAAATACTGTTGTAAGTGCGCTGGGGCAGTCAGCCAGCCCGCGTTTGGCTAAATATTTTGCCTTTGCCAATATGAAGGCTTACCGGCGGCTGCTGTTAAAGCTAGCCCTTTTAGGTGCTGGGCTGGGTATAATGGGTCTGGGCGTGTCTGTTACCTTTGGCCGAGAAATTCTTGCCTTGCTTTATACGCCGGAGTATGCGGAATATGCCGGTATCTTTAACTTGATTATCGTAAGCGCCGGCATTGGATATGTAGCATCATTTTTAGGCTACGGGTTAACAGCGGCTAGGTTTTTCAAAATCCAGCCAGCTATTTTTTGCATAGTAACTTTAGTTAGTTTATCCTCATGTGCCATATTAATTCCCATTGCCGGACTTAAAGGCGCGGCTTATGCTTTAATTATTACTTCACTGGTGCAGTTATTGGTTAGTTTGTTAGCAATAGTTTATAAAATGCATTTTATACCGGCAAAACGATAGGAGCGCTGTATTAATGCAAAAAAATAAACCTGTTCGTATTCTTCACTTTTTTGGCGGTATGAACCGTGGCGGCGCGGAAACCATGATTATGAATATCTACCGCCATATAGACCGTGATAAAGTACAGTTTGATTTTGCAGTACATACAAAGGAACAATGCCATTATGATAACGAGATTAAAGATTTGGGAGGACGGATAATTCACCTCCCAAGCCCTGCCAAGGTAGGTCCCCGTGTATATGGCCGGACGTTGATGCAGGTGCTGCATAAATACGGGCCTTTTCACGGTGTACATAGCCATGTACATTACTATAGCGGTTTTATTGTACGTACTGCTCAAAAAGCTGGGTTGACTTTGCGTATTTCCCACAGTCATAACACTCAAGACGGTAAAACTGATACAATAAAAAGACTTATTTACCGCCAGTTTATGCGCCACCTTATTTTAAAACATTCCACGCACCTGTATGGTTGTTCCCGTGCAGCAGGACAGCATTTATTCGGTCCCGATTGTGGAAGTGATTCCCGGTTTAGAGTGATACCTAATGCTATAGAGCTGTCCAAATTTAAATTAGGGGATAAACATGAACTAAGAGACAAGCTCTTGTTGCCGGTAAACGTGCCTCTAATTGGGCATGTGGGTAGGTTTCATGAACAGAAAAACCATAAATTTTTAATTGAGATTTTTCATGCCCTTTTAAAAAAATTACCCGATGCTCACTTGGTGCTTGTGGGTGATGGCCCGTTAAAAACCGAAATTGAAACAATTATTCATGCCAAGGGTATTGATAACCGTGTCCATATGCTGGGAATAAGAGATGACGTTCCGCTTATTATGGGCGCTTTGGATCTTTTTCTCTTTCCGTCCCTTTATGAAGGGCTACCGGTTGTTTTAATAGAGGCCCAAGCAGCAGGGGTTCCTTGTGTTGTTTCAGATGTGATTACCAAGGAAGTTGATATGAAGCTGGGTTTGATGGAGTTTGTTGGGTTGCAAAGTGATGTTGATTATTGGGTAAAGCGGGTTATAAAATGCTTGCAATTAGAACGCCCTCGATTTGGGGAAAGAGTGGTTGAATTAAAAACAGCCGGTTATGATGTCGAACAAGTGGCTAAAGATTTAGAAGTCCTATATAGTAAGTTTTAGTTATTTAGACTAACGCTAAAATAATTAGATTATAGAGGTATGCTTAGTAATGTTTCAAGCTGGAAATAAAATTGAGAGCACTAAAAATACTATATCGAACAGGCAGTTCGTGGATATTGCTATTTTATATTTATATATTTTTATAGCGTTTGGGATGTGTGTTATTTTACCGGAGGAACAACTAAGCACTGCATTATATTATAGTGCGATTATTTTAAGTGCTGTGTTTTTTGCTGCTTTAGCTGAAAAATCTAAAACAACCTTCGAGTTTAAAATGTACATAACATTGTCGTTTTTAATTTTGTTTCTAACGTTTGCTTTAAGAAGTTACACGGCTATTGATGATCCTTCCTATATTAGAATTTTTAATGATGTTACTATGTATGGGTGGTTTTATGTCTTTCGGACGGAAACAATTGAACCGGGATACCTGATATTGAATAATTTAATATCGCAGTTTACAAGTAATTATTTATATATGCAAATAACCACTTCTTTTGTGCCATTGTTTCTTTTTTATCGGGTTTTTGTGAAGTTTAGACACATAATAAGTTTGCCAATGGCAATTTTTCTATTAATCACTATGTTATACTTTCAAATGCTTGCAGTGGGTTTATTGAGAATGTTTATTGCCTTAGGTATTGTTTTAAATGCCTTGCCTTATATTGTGCAAAGAAATGCGACAAAATATGTGTTGCTAGTTTTAATTGCCGGTTTTTTTCACTACTCATCGCTTTTTATGTTGTTGTTTGCTTACTTTGCATTAAAGAAAGATTATCTTTCAAAGAGAGTAAAGAGGTTTTTAATTATTGGATTTATTGCTACGCCTTTTATTTTTATGGGTATCTCGAAATTTTTAGTTCCACTTATGGGGGAGCGTTATGCAGGTTATGCTATGGTAAATGATTTTAGCTTTTCTATCTTAAGTTTTGACACGGTTCCATTGTTGATATTGCTGCTGTTATTTTATAATAAAATTGATATAAAAAAATTAGACTATTATAAACTTTTTATGTCGGTTTTTGCCGTATCCTTTATTGTGTCTTTTTATAGTAGTATGGTTTCACTAGGGAGATTGATTTTTTACGCAAATAGTGCCTTTTTTATAGCCGCTCCAATGGCTTGTAAAGCGTTAAATAGAGATTCCAGGAGGTTTTTTTTATATTTTTTGATAATTGTATATGGTTTTTTGTATTTGTATAAAACGCAATTTGCATTGGATAGTCATATACCATATCTTTTTCCGTATCATGGTTTGTTTATCAAAATTTAAATTGAGCTTGACATTATTTTTATAAGCTTCGTTATTTCCAGGCTGGCACGTGACACAACAAAGGTGATTATAAATCGGAATCACCACGGGACAGAGGGGTTTCTAATTGTGGTATAAATTATTTATGAAACTTTTCGAATAGGCTCTTAAAATAAGGGGGTTTTTATGAAAGCCGTATTTGCCCATGACACTATCTTATACAAAAACAATCCAAACGAATACTATACCAACGGCAACCTTCCTTACGAAGTATTCCAACGGTATCTGCAGCACTTTGATGAACTAACCGTTATCTCAAGATGCCAAGATATTTCTACACTTGAATCCACAAAAGGCCTAAAACTTTCAAGCGGGCCAAATGTGTCCTTTGTTCCAGTGCCATCCCTTAGTAACCCCAAGGCTATGCTATTTAAGCGAAATAAAGCGCAAAAAATATTGTTCGATGAGATTAGCAAGGCCGATGCGCTTATTGCCCGGGTTAGTTTAACCGGAAGATTGGCCATTCAAGTGGCGGAGCGATTAAAAAAGCCATGGGCCGTGGAGGTGGTTGGTTGCTCATGGGATGCATTGTGGAATTATGGCAACTGGAAAGGGAAAGTTTATGCACCCTATGCAGAGTTGCAAAATAAAGCATTAATTCGCCGTGCACCCTTTGTATTATACGTAACTAAAGAATTCTTACAAAAGCGTTATCCCTCGAACGGTAAAACAGTTGCCTGCTCAGATGTGGAGTTGCCCTTTACTTCTGATGATGTGCTTCAAATGAGACTTGTGCGCATTAAAAATAAACCATCACCTCTTAAGATTGGCTTAATTGGGTCCATGTCCGCTAAATATAAAGGTATTGACGTGGCTTTGAAAGCATTGTATAACGCAAAAAAGGAATTGCCTCCCTTTGAGTTTCATATTCTTGGGAGTGGTAATGCCGAACCTTTTAAGGAGATTGCCCGCAAACTTGGTTTATCTGAAATTACATATTTTTGTGGTACATTACCCGGGGGGAATCCCGTTTTAAATTGGTTGGATAATATAGATCTCTATATTCAACCCAGCTTAACAGAAGGATTGCCACGGGCATTAATTGAGGCTATGAGCAGGGGTTGTCCTGCATTGGGGTCCACGGCGGGTGGTATACCTGAATTACTGGACGAATCATGCCTGCATAAACCGGGTGATAGTAACGCATTATCCGAGGCGATTCTAAAAAGCGTAAATAACCACGAATGGTTGGAACAACAGGCCAGGCGAAACTTTATCACTGCATCGGATTACACAAAGGACAAGATAGATAAGGCTAGATATGATTTTTGGAGTGAATTTGCACAATATGTTAAGAGTTTGAACAAACGAAAGGCAGGCGAGATTAACTTAAATTGAGTAGATATCAACAACTTCAACTAAGCTTGTTGGAAAATCGTAAAACTTGGCTGATAACTGGTGTGGCTGGTTTCATAGGTTCTAACTTGATGGAAAAGCTATTGCAGCTCAATCAAGAGGTAATAGGTCTTGATAATTTTTCCACCGGGCATAAACACAATATTGATGCTGTCCTAAACAACGTTACTGGCGAACAGGCATCCAGGTTTAAGCTTATCGAAGGGGATATTAGGGAACTGGAAATCTGTAAAACATGCTGCGAAAATGCGGATGTCGTTTTACACCAAGCTGCTTTGGGTTCTGTTCCGCGTTCTATAAATGATCCCATTGCCACCAATCAAAACAACATTGATGGTTTTCTAAATATACTTGTAGCAGCAAGGGATGCCGGAGTGCAGCGTTTCGTATACGCTGCTTCCAGTTCTACATATGGCGATCACCCCGATTTGCCTAAAGTGGAAAATAGAATTGGACAACCCCTTTCGCCTTACGCCGTAACTAAATATGTAAATGAATTATATGCTAGGGTATTTGGTCAAATATATAACATGCAATGTATCGGTCTTCGTTATTTCAATGTTTTTGGCCGCAGGCAGGATCCAAACGGGGCTTATGCGGCGGTCATTCCTAAATGGATTGCCGGTCTTTTTAGGAGCGAGCCGGTTTATATTAATGGAGACGGTGAAACCAGCCGGGATTTTTGTTATATAGATAATGCCGTCCAGGCCAATTTATTGGCCGCTAGCGTAAAGGATGAAAAAGCAGTTGGGCAAGTGTACAATGTTGCCTTTGGTGACCGTACAACGTTGAACCAGTTATTCTATATGATTCGTGACTTGGTTAGCGAAATGCAACCAGAGGCTGCCAATATAAAACCTGTTTACCGGGATTTCCGGCCTGGGGACGTGCGACATTCTCAGGCAGATATAAGCAAGGCGAAACAACTTTTGGGCTATGAACCAGCTTATGCGGTTTTTGACGGGCTACGGGAAACGGTAACTTGGTTTAAGGACAATGTAATTTAGTTTTACTTGGGACATGTTCCGTGATGTGAGGTTTTGAGGTAGGTTACTATAAGCAAGCCGTGGGGGATAAAAATGCAAAATTTTATACAAAAGATTGAAGATAAATCATGTGTTGTCGGTGTCATTGGTATGGGCTATGTGGGTTTGCCCCTGGCCCTGGTATTCAGCCGGGCTGGGTTTAAAGTTATTGGTTTTGACAACGATGAGAGCAAAGTCGATCTGCTAAACTCCGGGCAATCGTATATAAAACATATTAGCTCGGAAGAAGTGACAAGTGCCAGAAACAATGCTTTTTTGGAAGCGACAGCCGATTTTCGAAGGTTGGGGGAACCGGATGCCATATTAATCTGTTTACCTACGCCACTAACGATTCAAAGGGAACCGGACCTCACTTACATAAATAATGCTGTTTCCGCCATTTCAGCGTGCCTGCGGTCGGGGCAACTTATTGTTTTGGAAAGTACCACTTATCCCGGCACAACTGACGAAGTCATCTTGCCTGTATTATTGAAAAGTGGTTTAACTGTGGGAAAAGATTTCTTTTTAGCTTATTCGCCCGAACGTGAAGATCCCGGTAACCCCAAATTTAAAACTGAAGTTATACCAAAAGTTGTAGGAGGTACAACAGATGCATGCTTACAGGTGGCCAAGACATTGTATGGAAAGGTAGTCAAGGTTGTACCTGTTTCATCAACCCGGACAGCGGAAGCCACCAAGCTTTTGGAAAATATTTACCGTTCTGTTAATATTGCCATGATCAATGAAATGAAAATACTTTTTGACAAGATGGACATTGACGTTTGGGAGGTTATAGCGGCATCCAGTACCAAACCCTTTGGGTTTCAACCTTTTTACCCGGTCCGGGGTTAGGGGGGCATTGCATACCCATTGATCCCTTTTATCTGTCCTGGAAAGCGCGTGAATATGATTTCGCCACCCGTTTTATTGAACTGGCCGGTGAAATTAATACAAGCATGCCCTATTACGTGGTGGAAAAGACGGCGCGGGCACTTAATGACCGGGGCATTGCTATGAAAAACGCCCGGATTTTAATTATGGGTATTGCCTATAAAAAAGATGTTGACGATCAAAGGGAATCACCGGCTTTGAAAATTATCCAGTTACTTAACGAACGTGGCGCGGTAGTATCTTACCATGACCCGCATGTACCCCGTAGTGGTGGCCACCGGGCTTACCCCGGATGGGAAATGACTTCGGTGGAATTAACGGAGGAAAACTTAGCTGATTATGATTGCGTGGTCATTACTACAGACCATTCATGTATTGACTATGATTGGCTGCGGCAAAAAGCAAAGTTAATTGTTGATACAAGAAACTGTATTTCCGGTAAGTGGGCGAATGTGGTAAAGGCTTAGAATTTGGTATCAGTTGTTTATGCGCTATATTTGGTAAGGGGATGCAGAAGATGATAAGAAGACCCAAAGTTATTCATATTGTAACTGCGGCTAGCAGTGTGGGTTTGATGCGCGGGCAGTTGGCTTATCTCAGGGAAGCAGGTTTTGATGTTTACGTAATTTCATCGCCTGGCGAAAAGCTTCAGATCGCTAAAAATAGAGAGAAGGTAAATGTATATGCTGTACCGATGGAGAGGGAAATATCACCTTTAAAAGATTTCGTTGCATTATGGAGATTGTTTCTATTAATGAGGCGGATTAAACCCGTTATTGTAAATGTGGGTACACCCAAAGCAGGATTGCTTGGGGGAATCGCTGCCTATCTGGCAAGGGTTCCCTGTAGAATATACACCCTTCGCGGCTTACGTTTGGAAACTGCGAAAGGGTTTAAGAAAAACGTGTTGTACATTTGTGAAAAGGTAGCTGTATTTTGCGCACACCGTGTGTTGCCTGTAAGTAACAGCCTTTGTAGGCAGGCTGTGTCACTTGGACTTTTAGACCCTAAAAAAGCCCATGTTATTGGCAAAGGAAGTAGTAATGGAATAGATGTTTCCCGATTTGCTTCCATGAATGAAGGGGCTTTAAAACACGAAAAAATACGTTGTCAACTTGGCATCCCTGAAGATGTGCCTGTTATTGGTTTTGTTGGGCGGCTTACAAAAGATAAAGGAATTATTGAATTAATCAAAGCTTATAAAGTTGTGAAATCGGCTTTTCCGGATGTAAGATTAATTTTGATTGGAAGGTATGAAGAAGGCGATCCTGTTCCGCAAAATATTCGAGAGGAAATAAAGTCGGATAAAAATATCATACAAACCGGATATGTTAACGATGTAGCACCTTATTACCGTATAATGGATTGCTTGGCATTTCCAACGCACAGGGAAGGTTTAGGTAACGTTGCATTAGAGGCTGCAGCAGCCGGGGTGCCTGTTGTAGGAACACTAGCAACCGGAGTTGTGGATGCGGTAATTCACGGGGAAACAGGTTTACTAAGCCCCATTGGTGATGTTAAAGCATTGGCTGATAATCTAATTTGGGTTTTAAAGGATGAAAACTTAAGAAAAAGGTTAGGCAACGCAGGACGTAAATATGTTGAAGAACACTTTCAATCAGAATATATTTGGCAAGAGCTCAAGGATTTTTATTTGAAAGTCTTGGTAGAATGCGGCGTTGCGGAGAATAACAAAGAATGGGGGAGTTTATATAACGCTGCTGGCGAAAAGTATGTGAAATTGCAATAATGCCTGTTTATAACGGTTTATTTAAGTGGAGCATGTGTTACCTAAAAGTTTATCGTAATAGTGCGCTTGGCAAGCCTTTTGCACGATGTCGGGCATGGCCCTTTTTCCCATGCCGGGGAGGAATTGATGCCTGTTAACCCGGAGAAATTTTAAGGTGGGGGTAAAAAATGAGACTTACGCTTGATATCCCCTGGCACCGTTATGCCCTAATAGTGGCTTTAGCTGAAAAAATGCAGGGGAAAGGATACTGGTTTGGAAAAACGGCATTGCAAAAACTGGTTTATTTACTGGGGGCGGTCTATAAAGTTCCTTGCGGCTATCAATATTCACTGTATATCCACGGCCCCTATTGCAGCGAATTGACGGACGACCTGGATTATATGAACGCTTTAGGTGCTGTGTCGGTGGACTTTGATTCCCGGGTCAACGGCTATAGTATTTCACCGGCACCGGGAAAAGATGTCATAAAAAGCAAAGCAGAAGAATTTTTAGCAGTCCACCAGGAACACATAAACAAATTGTTGGATGAGTTCGGTTACATGAAAACCCGGGACCTGGAATTGCGCTCCACCATTGTTTATATTGACCGCGCCGCCCACAGGGAAAAAAGAAACCTGTCCGGGCGAGAGTTCATTCAGGAGATACATGGCATAAAACCCCATTTTTCTGTGTTGGAAATAGAGTCCGCTGTAGCTGAGCTGGAAGCAAAGGGGTATGTAGGTAGGTTGTCAGGGGTCAGGCTTAAAGTTTATTAAAGTAACTACATTATCAAGTATTACATAAAGAAGACCAGTAAACTTTCCCGTTTTAATTCAATTTGTTCCTACCTGTTGTCATTTTAAAGAAAAAGATCGGTGATTGGTTAACTAAATAAATGTCTGGAAAAGGGCAGGTGAAAACACGGTTATGTCTGCGGATATCGAAGGGAAACAGTTTCCCCTTAAAGAAGTATTCAGCGATTGGTTTGCTTTTTCCATACCTTACTACCAACGCCCCTACGCCTGGACTACTGAACAAGCCGGGGAGTTATTCGATGATCTAGTGGCTGCTTTGGGTGAAAGTGATGAACCTGTGCGAGAGCTGGATCCATACTTTTTGGGCAGTATTGTGCTCATCAAGGGGAAAGATCCTGAAGCCCAGGTTGTGGATGGCCAGCAGAGGCTTATAACTTTTACAATCTTATTGTCGGTATTGCGTGAACTGACGGCCGATACAAAGGTTGCCGGTGACCTGGAAAGGTTTCTGGTGGAAAAGGGCAGCTCTTTGCTGGATACGCCGGATCGTTATCGCTTGACGGTGCGCGCCCGGGACCAATATTTTTTTGAAAAATACATTCAATCCCGTGGCGGTATCGAAGAGTTGAAACAATTGAATGGTTCCCTTACGGACAGCCAGATTAATTTCAGGGACAACGCATTATTATTCCGTTCGCGTTTGCAAGAACTACCGGAGGCGAAACGGCAGCGACTGGCTCAGTATGTGTTACATAGATGTTTTCTGGTGGTGGTTTGGACGCCGGATATAGACTCGGCTTACCGGATTTTTTCTGTTTTAAACGACCGGGGTATGGATCTGTCCCATGCAGATATCCTCAAAGCCGAGATTATCGGTCAGATTCCCGAGGGGCAGCAAGCGGAATATGCCCGTAAATGGGAGGAAGCTGAGGAACAACTGGGGCGGGAGGCTTTTAAGGACCTTTTTGCCTACATCCGAATGATTTACCGTAAAACAAAGCCTCGGGCTACCGTTCTTAAAGAGTTTCGGGAAGCGGTGTGCGCGACTGAGGAACCACGGCAGTTGGTGGACCGGGTTCTTTTACCGATGGCTGATGCTTATAATGATATTTTATACGCTAATTATTCCAGCCCGGCCTTGGCCGGCGAGGTAAACAGGTATCTCGGTTGGCTCGGGCGCATCGATAATACAGACTGGATACCACCGGCTATCTTGTTCCTGGTTCGGAATAACAACCAGCCGGAAAAATTGGTTCATTTTTTCCGCGATTTGGAGCGCCTGGCGGCTGGAATGATGATTACCAGGACCTATATAAACCAGCGCATTGATCGTTACGGAGCGTTGCTAAAGGCCATAGAGGCAGGGGAAGATCTATACACGGATACTTCTCCGCTGCAACTGACTGCTGAAGAACGACGTTTGGTTATCGAAGCCCTTGACGGGGATATCTACCGTCAAGTTAAAGTTCGCCTGCTGGTTCTACTGCGCTTGGACGCCGCGTTATCCAGTGGGGAAGCTGTTTATAATTACCGGGTAATTTCAGTGGAGCACGTGTTGCCCCAAAACCCGCCGCAGGGTAGCAAGTGGCTGGAGTGGTTTCCTGCCGAAGGCGACCGGGATCAGTGGACACACCGGTTGGGGAACCTGGTTTTGTTATCCCGCAGCAAGAATAGCCAGGCGCGCAATTTTGAGTTTGAGCGTAAGAAAAATGAATATTTTGCACGAAAAGGGACTTCACCCTTTGCGTTGACTACCCAGGTGTTGATGGAAGAAGAGTGGACGCAGGATGTGGTTAAGCAGCGGCAGCAGAAGCTTTTAGATACGTTGAAGCAGGTTTGGCGGTTGTAAATCGAGATAAGTTGCCATGCTGAAAAGCCGCCTGTTTAAAATATATGGTGGCTTGATATTGACCTTTATACAAGTAAAGGGTAAAGAGGTATGCGTATGTATACAATTAAAAGAACAATGGATTTTTTGATTTCCTTAATTGGTTTGATTGTTATATTTCCCATCCTGGCTATAGTGGCTATCCTAATTCGTTTGAATATGGGAACCCCTGTAATTTTCCGGCAGGTGCGCCCCGGTTTGCATGGCAAACCCTTTACCATGTATAAATTTAGAACCATGAAAGACGAGCGTGACGGGCAGGGTAACCCATTGCCGGATGAGCAGCGCTTAACTCGTTTGGGGCGTTTTTTACGTGCCACCAGTTTGGACGAGCTGCCGGAGTTGTGGAACGTGTTAAAGGGGGATATGAGCCTTGTGGGGCCGCGACCTCTATTAATGGAGTACCTCGATCGGTATACACCGGAGCAGGCCCGCCGCCACGAGGTAAAACCCGGAATAACCGGGTGGGCGCAGGTTAACGGGCGTAATGCTGTTAGCTGGGAAGAACGATTTAAACTGGATATTTGGTATGTGGATAATTGGGGGTTACGGATGGATATAAAGATACTATGGCTTACATTATTAAAAACGATTAAACGCGAAGGAATAAGTGCCCAGGGGCATGCTACCATGCCGGAATTTAAAGGGCAAGAGCAGCGTCAATATGGGGCTTGAAGGTGATACTATTTGAAAAAGCTGGTTATAATCGGCGCCGGTGGTTTTGCCCGGGAAGTTGCCTGGCTCGTTGAGGATATAAATGCTGTAAATGAAGAATGGGAATTGCTCGGTTTTATTGATGAAAATGTTGCCAATCACGGTAAGGTTTTAAACGGTTTTCCCGTATTGGGCGACTTTGATTTTTTTTATAACCGGCGTATCAATGAACCCGTTTATACCGTGTGTGCAGTGGGTAACCCCGGAAGCAAAATGAACCTGGTAAAAAAGGCTGTAGAGTGGGGATATAAGTTTGTGAATTTGATTCACCCTTCTGTGATGATGTCTCGCCATGTGGAAATGGGTGTTGGGAATATAATTTGTGCCGGTAATATTCTAACTGTAAATATTAGCTTAGGGAGCCATATAATTATTAACTTGAATTGTACTATTGGGCATGATGTCATAATGAACGATTATTCAACATTGCTACCAGGTGTAAATGTTTCCGGGAATGTTGTTTTAAATACAGGATGTAATATTGGTACTAATTCCTCAATAATCCAAGGAATTAACATCGGTGAGTGGTCCACAATTGGCGCCGGTGCAGCAGTGGTTCGGGATATACCGCCCCGTTGCACTGCGGTGGGCGTTCCGGCCAAACCGATTAAATAGGGGTCAGGCTTAAAGTTTATTAAACTAACTGTATTATTCGGATAAGTTGTTATTGGACCTTGGTTAATATCTCCAGAAAAATTCACGATCTATGTGATTCATTAATAATTTTTTAAGTAAAAAATTGTGGAGTGATTACATATTGAATAAACTTGCCATTGACGGGGGAATGCCCGTGCGTGCAATGCCCTTTGCCCCCTGGCCATATTTTGCCGCTGGTGAGATTACAGCGGCCGGTGACGTTCTAAAATCCGGCAAGGTGAACTACTGGACCGGGGAAGAGGGGCGGGAATTTGAAAGAGAGTTTGCCGCCTTTACCGGCTGCCGGTATGCCGTGGCCCTGGCCAACGGAACTGTGGCCTTGGAGCTGGCCCTTTATGCCCTGGGCATAGGCCCCGGTGATGAAGTTATTGTAACCAGCCGTACCTTCATTGCTTCAGCCACTTGCGCCGTAATGCGGGGAGCCACTCCGGTGATGGCCGATGTAGACCCTGTAAGCCAGAATATAACCGCTGAAACCATTGCAATTAAATAGGGGTCAGGCTTAAAGTTTATTAAACTAACTGTATTATTCGGATAAATTGTTATATAGGGCCTGTTGTTATCCAAAGGATTAACATTGGAAAAGTACCGTTTTTATCGGTTATAATGATACAGGCGAATTTAGTAAAAAAATTTATAAAATAACTGTGGAAGTTAGGAAAATAAAATGGGGAGCAATTAATTTATGGTAAAATATCGATAATATTTAACTAAAATAGGCTATAAAAGGAAATGCACATATGGAAATCAATAATGAATAACGTATATTCCGACCTCTTGAGATATAGAAAAATCCTCTCAACGGAGGCGCTGGTATGGTAAACCAAAAGATTATTCAGGTTGCAGATTCACTGCATGGCTCAATCCAAATTAGTTATCTAGAGAAACAAATTATTTCTACGCAAGCTTTTAACCGTTTACATAACATTTTGCAGAATTCTACTGTTTATCTTACATATCCATCCAATCAAACTAAACGATTTGTACATTCCCTGGGAACGATGCATTTAGGCGGGTTAATTTTTTATAATAGCCTGCTGAATGCGGATAATGAAGTTAGGGATATGTTTTTAGATAGTATTAACGATGAAATTGAAAAATTAGGTAATGATAATGATTTTAATAGAACGTTGCGTTTAAGTCTGGGTGACAGCTTTGTAGATTTGATGCAGGACTATAGAAACATAAGGATAATATATGATCGTGAACCAATTTACCAATTAAATACTCCAAAGGTTATTAACGATAAGCACCTTTTTTCCTACATTTTAATTTATCAAGCAATTCGCCTTGCAGCATTACTGCATGATGTTGGGCATCCTCCTTTTAGCCACATATCTGAGAATGCGTTAAAAGAGATATGGAAAGATGTAAAAGACATGCCTGACGTCGATTTAAACGAGAGAAGAACATACTTTAAAAATTCACTAAAAAAATTTTTTGAGAATAATGCCCATTTACACGAGGAAATAGGATATAGAATTGCGGAGCGTTTGACTGAATCTGTAATTTGTAATGGACCTGAGCAAAGGGATGAAGCACAGGTACAATTATTTTACTGGTTGGTAAGCAAATTTGTTACTTATATTTTTACCGAAGAAAGTTCGCTTTTTGAAGATATTCACCGCATTATTGACGGGTCTATAGATTGCGACCGGCTTGATTATGTGACCAGGGATTTGGAAAACTCCGGATTTAATTATGGACGTATTGAATATGACAGATTGATTAGATCCATGAGGCTTATTATAATGAATGGTCATTTTCTTTTTTGCCCAGATATTAGAACCTTAAGTACTGTTGAGGACTTTTTTAATCGTAGATGGCTACTTTATAAGTATGTTATATATCATCACCGTGTCATAAAAACGGATTATCTTCTTGAAAAGGCAATAGTCGGCTTGGCAAGGAGTTATTTGGGAAATCCCGAGAAAGAGAATGAGTACAATGGCGGAGTGTTGCCA
>NZ_VNHM01000020.1 GCF_008124625.1 Desulfallas thermosapovorans DSM 6562 | reverse complement strand
CGCCGCGGCAATAGGCATAAAACAGAATCTTAGTCATTAAAACAGGATGATACGGTGGTTGACCTTTTATCCCTTTCTCGTATACCTTGTGGATAACCGTTAGATCCAAGTGGTCAACAAGATCACTGATAAAATAAACAAGATGTTCCTTGGGTAACCAATCCTGTGGCGCGGGCGGAAATAAATATATTTGATTTGGGTTGTATGGCTTATATCCTTTGATCATAATATTGTATATTTCGACAACTTGTACCAATTGCCCTGCTAATAGTATCTAATTTTCCTTGATTATGTTAATACTCAGACAGGCTGCTAGGCAATTTTTTTCTTGAACTTTAATATACTGAGCGTCAATAGCACCACCGAAAATACCAGCAATGCGGTAACCTGCCCCACCAGGTAGGAAAACCCAATGCCCTTTAATACTATACCCCTGATTATATCAAGATAGTAAGTTAGTGGAATAAGGCTGCTCAGGTAATAAATAATTTTGGGCATGGCGTCCCGGGGAAACATAAAACCGGACAAGAGTATACTGGGCAGCATTACGAAAAAGGACATTTGGAACGCCTGCATCTGGGATTTGGCAATGTTGGATATAAGTATGCCCAGGCCCAGGGACGCCGTGATGAAGAAAAGGGTCAGCAGGTACAATTCCAGCAAGCTACCCCTGATGGGTACGTGGAATACAATTACACCCACCAGTAAGGCCACGGTGATCTGCAGGTAACCTAGTACGATATAGGGCAATATTTTTCCGATCATAAGTTCATGGGATTTAATGGGGGTGACAATCAACTGTTCCAGGGTGCCCCGCTCCCGTTCCCGCACAATGCCCATGGATGTCATGATCACCATGGTCATGGTTACAATTATCCCCAGTATGGCCGGCACCATGTAATAGGCGGTGATACCATCCGGGTTGTACCAGGGGCGTACCCTGACATCATAGGGAGGCCCGGTGAATTGCTTGGTTTGGGCCAGCACCTTTTGGGACTGGATAAGCCCTATGGAATTGGCCACAGCCACAGCCTGGTTGGCCACCATATTATCACTGGCGTCCACAATCACCTGTACCTGGCCGGGTTCGCCCCGTTTGATATTGCGGGCAAAATCCGGCGGAAAAATTATACCCACCTTGGCCTCACCGCTGTCGATCATTTTATTGACCTCGGTATAGCTGTTTACCGTACGGGTAACATCAAAGTAACCCGAGGCAACGAAAGCATCCAGCAAGTCCCGGCTCTCCACGGTAAGCGATTGGTCAAAAACCACGGTGGGTATGTGCTTTACCTCGGTTTGTATGGCATAGCCAAATAACAGCAGTTGCACCAGCGGGAGCATGAATATCAAACCCAGCGTCATGCGATCCCGGCGCATCTGCAAAATCTCCTTATGTAAAACTGCAATAATCCTGCTCACCGGACACCCCCCTTTGGTGGTGGTTAGTAATTGTAATTCCTCGGTAATGGTGTTGTTGTGGTCAATACCCATGATGCCGTTTAAGTTGTTATATGAAAAGTGCCCGCGGCCATGTGAATATAACAAAACGGACACCTTTCAACTTTTACTTGAAAGTGCAATAAACACATCCTCCAGGGAAGGGGTGATGGGTTTGGGTGAAACTCCCGTAAATTCCTCCAGGGACGCCAAGTGGGCTTCGCTTTTTAGCAGCACGTGCAGCACCGGCCCGTGTACTGAACATTCTTTAACGTAGGGAAGCTGTGCAATACTCTCCAACCGTTCCATTGCACCGGGCAAATCCAATTCCACCAGACATCCCTCTATAACGTTTCTTTTCAAATTGTCCGGGCTATCCACCGCCATTAGCCGGCCGGATGAGATGAAGGCGATTTTATCACAATATTCGGCTTCGTCCATGAAGTGGGTGGTCACCATCACCGTGGTACCTTTCCCGGCCAGTTGCCTGATAATGCTGAAAAAATGGCGCCTGCTGGTGGGGCTCACCCCGCTGGTGGGCTCGTCCAGGAACACTATGGCGGGCCGGGCAATAATGGCGCAGCCCAGGGCCAGCCTTTGCTTCCAGCCACCGCTTAGATTAGCCGCCGGTTCATTCTCACGGCCGGTAAGACCGGCCATATCGATCATTTCCCGCACCCGGCCCGGCCTTCCCCGGCGGGGTATATTGTACAGCCCGGCATAAAAGTACAGGTTCTCGGCTGCGGTGAGGTCATCGTACAAGCTGAATTTCTGGGACATGTAGCCAATACGCTGCTTAATTTTCTCGGTTTCCCGCAACAGGTCGTACCCCAATACCGTGGCCGTGCCCGATGTGGGTTCCAGTATGCCGCAAAGCATCCGCATGGCGGTGGACTTACCCGCCCCGTTGGGTCCCAGGAATCCGTAAATTTCCCCGGGTTTAATCTGCAGTGTCAATTTATCCACAGCCGTGAAATTACCGAAAACCCTGGTCAACTGGTTGGTGGTCACTGCATAGTCCACTACTCCACCCCTTTCTCCGCCAGCGCAATAAAAACATCTTCCATGGTGGGATTGATTTCAGTACAATACAACCCGGCGTTTATCCCCTTCTCCGCCAGGCGGTTTTCCATAGCCCGCCGGGCAGCCTCCCCATCCTCCACCACCACGCGGTATTTATCCCCGTAAAGCGACACGTACACCACCCCGGGCAAATCACTGAACAACCCAATATGGCGGTTATACGGAAAATCATCCCCCCCACGGCTTTGCGGCGGCACATCACCCACCGGCCCGGCCCGGCGGGTTTCAACCCGCACCTCCAGCACCTGGTAGGGAAAATTGCTTTTCAGCCGGGATGGTGAATCCACCGCCACCACACGGCCCTTGTTCATAAAGGCCACCCTGGTGCACAGCTCGGCTTCATCCATGTAAGGGGTGGATACTATGATGGTCATTCCCTGCTTGTTCAGCCGGTATAATATCCGCCAGAACTCTTTACGGGATTGCGGGTCCACCCCGTAGGTGGGCTCATCCAGCACCAGCAGGGCCGGGCGGTTGACCAGGGCGCAGGTGAGGGCTAGTTTTTGCTTCATACCCCCCGACAGGTTATCCGCCAAGCGATCTTTAAAGGGCAGCAGCCCGGTCATTTCCAGTATTTCGTCAGCCCGTTCCCTTATAACCGGTCGTTTTAATTTATACAGGGCGCCGAAAAAATTAATATTCTCCATCACCGTCAAATCACCATAAAGGCTGAACCGCTGGGGCATATAGCCCAGCACCACCCCGTTCCCCCGTTTCCCCTGCCCGCCGGCGGCCTGCGCCCAAAGAACCTGCCCGCGATCAGGAACTATTAAACCGCAAATCACGCGCAGCAAGGTGGTTTTACCGGCCCCGTCCGGCCCCACCAGGCCAAAGATGTTCCCTGCAAACACGTCTATGGTTACTTCATACACGGCGGTGATATGACCGAAATCTTTGCCCAGCTTTTCCACTTTAATCATGGTTCGCCCTCGGTCCAAAGGTTACATCGGCAGGCATACCAGGCTTTAAAACACCGCCGGCATCGCTGATCTTTATCTTCACGGCAAATACCACATTGGCCCGCTCCTGCTGGGTTTGGATGGTCTTGGGGGTAAATTCACCCTCGGTGGCGATCTCCTGCACCACCCCTTCAAACACTTTATCCATGCCGCTGACAGTAAACTGCACTGGCTGGTCCAGTTTGATATGGGGCAAATCGACGGTGGGAATGTAAACTTTGATCCAGAGATCATTCAGATCCGCCACGGTGGCCAGGGAAGCACCCATCTGCACGTACTCCCCCTGCTCGTAATTGCCGGACAGCACCACCCCCGCGATGGGGGAATAAACCTTCAAATCCTCCAGCATGGCATCGCTGGCCTTGAGCACGGCCTTGCTGCGCTCGACCTCGGCCTGGGCGGCCTTGATTTGCTGGGGACGGCTGCCCGACTCCAGCAGGTTAAGCCTGGCCTCGGCCGCCGCCAGCTGGTTTTTGGCCAACTCCGCGCTGGTCCGGGCTTTGTCATAGTCTGCTTCGGGTACAGCACCGCCCTGGAAAAGGGCCTCTATCCTGGCCAAATCCGTATTGGCCTTTTCTAAATTAACCCGTGCGATTTCCACCCCGGCCATAGCTTCTTTTTTCTCCTGCTCCCGGGCTCCCGATTGCAAATCCGCCAGCTGGGCCTCGGCCTTCAATACCCCCAGAGCGTCCCGCTCCCGCTGGGCCGCCAGGTCGCTGCGGGACAGCTCGGCCACCAGTTGACCGGCAGAAACGGTGTCACCGGTATCCACCAGCAGCCTGGCCACGGTCCCGGACATTTTAGCGTTCAACTCCACCGTGGTGGCCTCAATGGTGCCGGTGGCCCGGATAAGCGCAACTTCACCTTTGTAATAATGTTCATAGGCCCAGTATGAGCCCGCCGCCACCAATAACAGCACCAGAACCGCCAAAGCCCGCTTTTTGTCAGCCATAGCCACCGCTCCCTTCATTAATTGAATGATTACTCATAAAAAATTTATGCTATGCTTTTTGCAACAAAAATGCAATCCCTCAGGTAACAAATTGAGTTTTAGGCAATGTTATTAAGCATCGCCAAGGCTGTTGGGTAAAAAATCAAAGCCACCAGTAAACTATGTAAACGATTTTAGTTTACCTAGGAACATAATAACACCATGGCCTCAAAATGACAATATATTAAAACTGCCCCACACCAGGCCAAAGATGTTCCCTGCAAACACGTCTATGATTAAATTTCCCCTTGCAAAATTTTTAGCGACTCTAAAATACCGTTAAAAAAACCCCCAACACACCTATCCCGGGCATGTTGGGGTATTTTATGAAAATTGGGCGGGAATTTAAAACTCCACCACGGTGCCGGCATTGTTAAAGAAAAATTTATCCCCGAATTCCCGGGCCAGCAGTGCAGCCGGGGCCATGCCGGTGCAATGGGATACGCCTATTTTTCCCACACCCATCCGGCGCAGTTCGGCCATGGATTGCTCAATTTGCTCCGGCTGCGCCCGGAAAAGATGGGTGCCGCCCACCACAGCATAAATTTTCTCCACACCGGTAATCCTTTGGGCGTGCAGCAGCGTATTCACCATGCCCCGGTGGGCGCAGCCCAGCAGCACCACCAATCCCTTTTCCGTTTTGACCACCAGCGCCTGGTCATCCGGCAAGGTGTCCGGCACAAAACCCTCCTCCGCCCGCAAGAACATATTGTCATCAACTTTTTCAAAGGAAGTAACCAGGGGCACTTCACCGGTGGTAACCATAAACTCGTTTAACCATACCGGCTCCCTGGACATATTAAATACCGCGCCCAGCCCTTCCAACTCTTCACGGCAAAAGGGCATTCCGATATACCGGCACCTTCGCTCCCCGCTGCCCGGCAGCGTCATGCAAGTGTACTTTTTACCCCATATGGCCGGGTGAGTATGAATTTGCACCCTTTTCCCAAGCTGCTGCAGCAAAGAACGCAGGCCGCCGGTATGGTCGGCATGGCCGTGGCTGATGACCACTTTGTCAACTTTGCTTAAATCGACATTACCGGCCATGGCATTGCGTATCAAAGAATCACCAAGGCCGGTATCCAACAGCACCGCCTCACCGCCGGCCTCCACCAGAATACCAAGCCCCCATTCCCCGGTGTATCCCAGAGCAGCCGCCGTGTTTTCACAAAGCGTGGTTAAACGTACCTGCATTAAACAAACCCCCGTTTCATATTCCATGGTTCATCCTATTAATGGACAAAATATACCCCTACTTTACCCCAAAGCACCGCTAAGCCCCGGCTTTAGTCGTGGGAAGCTTCAGCACAATAATATACCAGTGCCTGGTAGCTTTTAAAACCCTGGCTTGGCCTTTAACTCAATCAACCTGGTGGGCAAACTTAATCCGATTAATTACAAATATTTTCCCACACCCCGGGGAAATAATAACAATAATACATAATTGGCGGTGACCATTGTGAAAGTAACAGAAATTATAGCTGAACTTAATAAAATATTAACCCTGGAACACGGCCACCTGGGCATGTATAAAAATTTTTCAGGTTACCAGGACAAAGAGATAAGAAGAACCTTTAGAAGGTTTGCAGAAATTGAAATGGAGCACATTAATAAAGTAAGAAATGCAATCTTAAATTTAGGTGGAAAACCTTCCATTATTATTGAAGGCGGTGACATTATTGGCCGGTTGTTCGGTGTTACCATTAACCTGGCCAGCGAGAAGGACGTGGTCAAAACCTTTAGTTGGGTCGAAAAAAAGTCACACCAAGGGTATGCCGGTTTCGTTTCCAAATTGGAGCAACACAACGGCACAATGCAGCAATTTATCGCTGAAATTGCCGCAGCGAATATGCTGGAAGCCAGATTAATGCATTTATGGCTGGAGGATAAGCTGTTGAAATATAATTCCCGTAAGCTTAAATAGCAACTGAGATACGCGTAAACAATGCCCCGCCCATTTTATTTTTAAATAAACGGCCGGGGCTATCTACGCTTACGCCCGGATCATTGTTAACAGCATCTTAAACCTTTCCACCGCCCGCAGCGCGTGGGGCTTGTTGGCGGGCATAATGACCATGTCACCCTTCTTTAAACGCAGCGGGTTCCCGGCAATGGTCACCTCGGCTTCACCGTCCAGCAACTGCACCATGGCATCAAAGGGGGCAGTGTGCTCGCTTAGCCCTTGTCCTTGATCAAAGGCAAACAAAGTTACCGTGCCGGTCTGTTTATCAACCAGTGTCCTGCTTACCACCGATCCTTGCTGGTAGTCAATAAACTCCGCCAGGCTTATCACCTCGGCCAGCGGTGCTGTGGGTTTACTATTATCAGCCATTAGTACCTCCTCCTTGAAGGATTGTATTATTCATTCAACAACGGGTGCAATACAAGCGAAAAACTATAGCCATGTCATGCCTAACTTACCATATTTATTCTTTCTGCCCAAACCAGAAATATTCCTGTTAAATTCAAAAATTCTATTGGAGTGTTCACAAACACCCCTCCTCCTGTGATTACTTCTCCCTGTGAATCGCAAAAACCATGCCTGCTGGCAAACTTGCACAAACAGTATTATGAACATTTTAAATTGCAGCTTGTTGTATCGCTTTCAGTACAACCGTCCTGCAATCAATACAAACAATTTCAAGTCATCATTTTATAAGCCGTATATTTTATGGTTCAGCGCTATTGCAACCCTGGCATATATTTTGCGATTGCCAGGTAATAGCATTTACTGAATAAAACTAATTTTTCAACAAATTCATTACAAGCTTAACTGAATACAGGCTTGTAATGCGCGCAACGCCTGGCAACATGACCTGGACCATGCCATATAAGGAGGTATTAGCATTATGGTGGGTATTACCGCCTATGGCGCTTATATTCCCTTCAACCGCCTGGAGCGCCGGCGCCTGGCCGAGGCCTTCGGCGAGCCGTCCCTCCCGGGAGAAAAGGCGGTGGCCAATTACGATGAAGACAGCGTAACCATGGCGGTGGAAGCTGCCCGGGACTGCCTGACCGGTATCCGGCCCCGGGATCTGGACGGCGTATATTTTGCCACCACCACCCCGCCCTATGTCGAAAAACAATCCGCCACCACCATTGCCGCAGCCCTAGACACCACCGACCTGGTGCGTACCGCGGACTTCACTTCCACTCTCCGGGCCGGTTCTACCGCTTTACTGTCCGCTGCTGATGCGGTTAAGTCGGGAGCCCGCCACGTACTGGTGGCAGCGGCGGATTGCCGCCTGGGGGCGGCCAGGGGACAACATGAACAGCTTTTCGGCGACGGAGCGGCAGCTCTGGTTATCGGCCGGGAAAACCTCCTGGCTGAAATAGAGGGCAGTTGCACTGTGGCCGGTGATGTACTGACCCAGTGGCGGGACGTAACAGACCGTTTTGTACGGGCCTGGGAGGACCGTTTTGTAATCACCAGGGGTTATGGCCCGCTGGTCACCAAAGCCCTGACAACCCTGGCGGGAAGGTTAAAAATTACCCCCGGGGAAATCAGCAAGCTGGTGCTCTATGCACCTTCCCCCCGTTACCAGGCGGGCACCGCTCTTTCCCTCGGGTTTGAGCAGTCCCAGATTGAGGATGGTCTATTTAGCACAGTAGGCCTTACCGGCACCGCCCACGCCCCGCTGATGCTGGCCGCGGCGCTGGAGCAAGCGGCACCCGGGGACCGTATATTAATGGTTACCTTCGGCGAGGGAGTGGACGCCGTGCTGCTGCGGGTTACGGACAATATCAAAAAATTCGCTCCCAAGCATGGTGTTTCGAAACTACTGCAATCCAAGAAAACTTCCCTGAGCTACCAGAATTACCTGCGCTGGAAGGGTATGCTGGACTTTGAGCCACCCAAGCGGCCCGAACCCGACCGCCCCTCTGCACCGGCCATGTGGCGTAACAATAAAAAGATATTGGCCTTTTACGGCAGCCGCTGCACCCGCTGCGGCACCCCGCAAATTCCCGCTCAGAGGGTGTGCGTGCACTGCCAGGCCAAAGACGCCATGGAACCCTACTGTTTTGCAGACATCAATGCCCGTATCACCACCTATACAATTGATTATTTAACATTTTCCCAGGACCCGCCTACGGTATTTGCGGTGATTGATTTCGAGGGCGGCGGGCGGTTACTTTGCGAAATGACCGATTGCGAGCCGGCGAAAGTAGCCATCGGCATGGAGGTGGAAACCACCTTCCGCAAGCTTTTTAAGGCCGGGGGGATCCACAATTATTACTGGAAAGCCAGGCCCAAGAGGTGAGTAGCCCTGAAAATAATTTTTCATTGAGGGAGGTTTTTATTAATGAGCATCAGGGACAAAGTTGCCATAGTGGGCATGGGCTGCACCCGCTTCGGAGAGCACTGGGACAAAAGCGCCGGTGATATGCTGGTGGATGCCGCCTACCAGGCGCTGGAGGACGCCGGGCTAACCCCGGAGGATATCCAGGCCTACTGGCTGGGCAGTTGCGCCTCAGGCTGGGCGGGGATCAGCCTTTCGGAGCCACTTAAGATACAATACAAACCGGTGACCCGCATTGAAAATTTCTGTGCCACCGGTACCGATGCCTTTAGAAATGCCTGTTACGCCGTGGCTGCGGGTGCTTATGACATTGCCATGGCCATCGGAGTGGAAAAGTTAAAGGACTCGGGTTACAGCGGGCTGGTAATCACCCCGCCTCCGGGGGACGGTACCGCCCCCAACTATTCCGCCCCGGCCGCCTTTTCCCTTCTGGCCCCGGCATATTTTAACAAGTACGGCCTGGACCCGGAAACAGGCAAACGGGTGCTGGCCCGCATCGCCTATAAAAACCACAAAAACGGGGCCCTGAACCCCAAGGCCCAGTTCCGCAAAGAGGTACCCATGGAGAAAATCCTCAATTCCCCCATTGTGGCGGCGCCTCTGGGGGTCATGGATTGCTCCGGGGTGGCCGACGGTTCGGCCGCCGCCATTATTGTGCGGGCCGAGGATGCCAAAAAGTATAACAAAAACCCCATCTACGTCAAAGCCCTTTCCGTGGTCTGCGGGCCGGGACACGGTGCCATGCACCAGGATTTCGACTTTACATCCATCCGAGAGACTTATTATGCCGGGCTGGATGCTTATCGCCAGGCGGGCATCACCAACCCGCGCAAGGAAATCAGCATGGCTGAAGTGCATGATTGCTTCACCCCCACGGAACTGGTTATTTACGAGGACCTGGGCTTTTCGGAAAGGGGCCGGGCCTGGCAGGATGTGCTGAACGGCGTATTCGACCTGGACGGAGAACTGCCGGTCAACCCGGACGGGGGGCTCAAATCCTTCGGCCATCCCATCGGAGCCAGCGGCCTGCGCATGCTGTACGAAATGTACCTGCAGCTAAGGGGCCAGGCCGGCCCCAGGCAGATAGACAATCCCAAACTGGGGCTCACCCACAACCTGGGCGGCTTCCCCTGGGAAGCAGTGTGCTCGGTGTGCATAGTGGGAAAGGAATAAAATTTTATCATTGCCTGTTTCAATGTCAAATTGACTGTGCTATAGCATTACTGCTTAATCATGGAGGCCGGATTAAATCATGCAAACCCTGGTGCACAGCACATTTCAATGCCCGGTGGCAGGGTACGAGGTACGGGTGGAAGAGTTGTATATGCTGGAGGGAAGCGGCACCTGCCAGATTGATACCCAGCTGGTTGCCTGGCGCTGCCTGGAATATGACCACTGCCCCAAAACCACCGCCTGCCCCCTCTACCGGGAATATGCCGCCGCCGGGGAAAAGTCATTGCTGGACCGGTAAAATTATTTAATTGCAACACTAAGCTTTCAACCTTTCAACCTGTCAACCTTTCAACACCCGGCACCAAAGGAGGCCGCACCAAATCAAAGGAAGCGGCACCAAAGGAGGTTGTTTATGAGCAATTATAACGGCCTGGTGGGTACCGAATTGTCCCGTTTTTCCTTTACCGTGGAAAGGGGAAAAATTCGGGAAATGGTCCTGGCCATCGGGGATGACAACCCGGTTTACACCGATACCGAATACGCCCGCAACATGGGTTACCGGGATATCATCGCCCCGCCCACCTTCGGCACTTGCATGGATTTCTGGGGAGGACAGGACTTCATGACCCTGTGTCTTAACCTGAAAATAAATCCCTTGAAGGTACTGCATGGCGGGCAGGAATACCGCTACCTGGGCGAAATCAACCCGGGCGATAAAATTGAGGCCCGTTGCACCCTGAAGGGATTCGCCGATAAGGGTAAAATGCACATATTCCACCTGGAGACCATTTACCAAAACCAGCATGGTAAAACCGTGCTGGTATCCCTCAGTACAGTTATTGAAAGAAAGTAAGGTGATTTCAATGAACCGGACGGTTTATTTTGAAGACCTGGAAGTGTCAAGGCCCCTGCCCCCGCTGACCAAACCCGCCATAGACAGAACGCAGCTGGTCAAATACGCCGGGGCTTCCGGCGACTTTAACCCTTTACACTACCTGGACGAGGTGGGTCAAATGGCCGGTACCGGCGGAGTCATCGCCCACGGTATGCTGGTCATGGGTTTTGTGGGCCAGGCAGTTACCCAATGGATTCCCAACCGCAATTTAACCAGCCTGGCTGTGCGCTTTGTGGATATCACCAAACCGGGGGACAGCATTACCGTTACCGGTGTAATTACAGAAAAACGCCTGGAAAAGGGTGTCGGGCTGGTACAGGGGCAGGTTGTTGCCGCCGACCAAAGGGGTGGTGTAAAAGTCAAGGGAACCTTCGAGGCAGTCCTGCCATTAAAGAACAGTTTATAGAACCAGCATTAAAGTGAACTTCGAAAGTCAACTTTCTGATCAAGTTCACCTTTCAACTTTATATGCATGCCCTTTCCAGGGATAAAACGCCATGAAGGAATTTTTTTCAGATTTTCAACACCCGGCACCGGATTACCTGCACTAAAGTCAAGGAAATCCCCTGTTTTAGCCGTGGGGAGGTTCAGGAAGGTGCCGGTACAACCGAAAAACCAATTTGCCGGCGCAAAAATACCGGAGTTAAGTTAAAAAGGAGGACATATAAATGGAGCTCATGTTAAAGGATAAGACCTGTATCATCACCGGAGCAGGCCGGGGTATCGGGCGGGCCACGGCGCTGCTTTTCGCCCGGGAAGGCGGCCGTGTGGTGGTAAGCGACCTGGACGAAGGCCCGGCCGTGGAAGTGGTGGAAGAAATCAAGGCCGCCGGCGGGCAAGCCGTGGCCTGTGTGGGTGATGTCACCGCCTCAGATTTCGCAGCCCAACTGGTACAAACCGCCGTGGAAAACTTTGGCCCCAGCATTGACGTAATCGTAAATAATGCAGGCTACACCTGGGACGGAGTCATCCACAAAATGAGCGATGAGCAGTGGGAGGCCATGCTTAAAATACACCTGACCGCCCCTTTCCGCATCATCCGGGCCGCCGCCCCCTATATCCGGGAAGCGGCCAAAAAGGAAAAGGAAGCCGGCCTGCGGGTTACCCGCAAAATAATCAACATTTCATCCATTGCGGGTTTGGACGGCAATGCCGGGCAGGCCAACTATTCCACCGCCAAAGCGGGTTTGGTGGGTCTCACCAAGACCCTGGCCAGGGAATGGGGCCCCTTTAATGTTTGTGTCAATACCGTGGCCTTTGGCTTTATAGAAACCCGCCTCACCCAACCCAAAGAAAAAGGGGACGCCATCAGCCGGGATGGAAAAGAAGTGGCCATCGGCATTCCAGAAAGCATGCGGCAGATGTTCAAGGCCATGATACCATTGCGCAGGGCGGGCACCCCCGAAGAGGCCGCCAGCGCCATACTGTTGATGGCTTCGCCCCTGGCCGATTACATCAGCGGTGAAGTATTGCGGGTTACTGGAGGCATGTAAAATGGCCCTGGACCTTTATTCCGGCGACTATAAATTATTCAGGGACTCCTTCCGCAAGTTCCTGCAGGCTGAAGTAATACCCCATTACCATGAGTGGGAGGAAGCAGGGCAAATCCCCAGGGAAGTGTGGCAAAAAGCCGGGGAAAACGGCTTTTTGTGCCCCTGGGTGGAGGAAAAATATGACGGCGCCGGGGCGGGCTTTGAATATTCGGTTATTATCACCGAAGAGCTGGCCCGGGCCGGTACCCACGTGATGTTTCCCCTGCACAGCGACATTATAGTGCCCTATATCGCCTCTTACGGCACAGAGGAGCAAAAGCAAAAATGGCTTCCCGGCTGTGTATCCGGCGATATCATCACCGCGGTGGCCATGACCGAACCCGACACCGGTTCGGACCTGGCCGCCATCCGCACCACGGCCGTTCGGGAAGGTGACCATTATATACTAAACGGTACCAAAACCTTTATATCCAACGGTTTGCTGTCGGATTTAATCATCGTGGCCTGTAAAACCGATCCCCGGGCCAATCCCCCCCACAAGGGCATCAGCCTGGTGGTGGTGGAGAAGGATGCCCCGGGATTTTCCCGGGGGCGCAAACTGGATAAAATGGGGCTCCGGAGCCAGGATACCGCCGAGCTGGTCTTCAGCGACTGCCGGGTACCGGCGGGTAACCTGCTGGGCCGGGAAAACGCGGGATTTATCTACCTGATGGAAAAACTGCAGCAAGAGCGGCTGGTGTGCTCCATAATGGCCCAGGGATTGGCTGAAAGGATGCTAAACTATACCATCGAATACTGCCGGGAACGGCATATATTCGGCAAACCCGTAACCAAATTCCAGCACAACAGCTTTAAACTGGCGGAAATGGCCACCGAGGTGGAACTGGGCCGTTCATTTATCAACCAGCTGCTTGAAAAGCACCTGGCCGGGGAACGGGTGGTCAAGGAGGTTTCCATGGCCAAATGGTGGATTACAGAAATGGCTAACCGCACAGCCTATCACTGCTTGCAGCTGCACGGCGGGTACGGTTACTGTGAAGAATATCCCATTTGCCGGGACTACCGGGACGTGCGCATTTTCAACATTTTTGCCGGCACCACCGAAGTAATGAAAAATATCATCGCCAAGGAAATAGGGTTGTAGTAGTGTTTGAGAAGTCAGGAGTCGAAATCATCACTCTGACCCACTTTTCAGCTCACTCTAAAGGTGTAGCGAAGGATCTTGGATTCTTCGCTACGCTTTAGGAAGCGAGGTAACCGTCCCCGTACTTACACCTTTTAGCTGTCCAGCTTTTTAAGCTTCACGTACAAGCGGGAGCGACTGATGCCCAGCATGCGGGCGGCCTGGGTTTTATTGCCCCGGGTTGACTTCAGGGCGGCCTGGATGATCTCCCGCTCAACGTCATCCAAACGAGCCCGGTAGTTGCTGCCGCCCGCCCGGCGGCCCGGATCCGATTTTTCGCGGCGCAAATAAGCGGGCAAATCCTTTACCCTGATTATACTGCCGGTGACAAAGTTTACGGCGCGTTCAATTACATTTTCCAGTTCCCGCACGTTACCCGGCCAGTGGTGGGCCTTTAAAATTTCCAGCGCTTCATGATCCAAATCAGTTACCCGCGCGCCAAAAATATTGTTATATTTGCGTAAAAAGTAATGCACCAGGGGCAAAATGTCCTCGGGCCGTTCCCGCAGGGGTGGTATGGCCAGGGCAATGACATTGAGACGGTAAAAAAGGTCTTCACGGAAATCACCCCTGGCCACCATTTCCTCCAGTTCACGATTGGTAGCCGCCACCACCCGCACGTCCACCTGCACCGGGTGCGTACCACCCACCCGGTCGAACTCCCGGTCCTGCAACACCCGCAGCAGCTTGGCCTGCAAGCCCGGGCTCATATCCCCTATTTCATCCAGGAATATAGTACCCCCGTGGGCCAGCTCAAAACGCCCGGGCTTTCCGCCCCGCATGGCACCGGTAAAGGCCCCGGGGGCATAGCCAAAGAATTCCGACTCCATTAAATGCTCGGGAATGGCCGCACAGTTTACCTTTACAAAGGGTCCTTCCCGGCGGGGGCTTGCCGTGTGTATGGCCTGGGCAAAAAGTTCCTTGCCGGTGCCGCTGGCTCCCCGGATGAGTACCGTGGATATACCCCGGGCGGCCTGCAAAGCTTCCCCCTTTAGCTTTACCATGGCCGGGCTAACCGTGATGATACTGTCAAAGGTAAAACGACTGCCGCTGTTTTTTTGTAGTTCTTCACGGTAAAAGCTAAGCTGGCTTTCCAGATTATCCATACGCCGGGCCAGCTCCCTGATTTCCTCCAGGTTGCGGAACATTATCTTGCCCACCGCACCCACCACCCGGCCGTTTTCCACAATGGGCAAGCGTGAAACCACATAATAGCTTCCGCCCACCTGTTGCAGTTGAGCTGTTTCCGGCACCCCGGTACGGGCCACTATATGCAGGCGGCTGTTTTCCAGAACATCGGTCACGTGCCGCCCAATGGCATCCCGGGCCGCAAGGCCGAAAAAATCGGCCAGCGACTGGTTGAAAAAGGTGATATACCCCTCTTTGTCAACCACCACTATTCCATCATAAGCTATATCCAGCACGGTCCGCAGGGTGTGCTGCAGGGTGCGCACACTTTCCAGTTCCGCTGCCACCTGTTCCAGCTCAGTCAAATCCTGAAAAATGGCCATAGCCCCTACCGTATTCCCCCCGTCCAGCACCGGCGTACAATTAACCAGAAACGCCCGGCCGGCCGCCTCGTATTTTTTACTTACCTCCACCTGGCCGGTGACCATAATATTGGACAGGTTCAACCCGGGCAACACCTTCTCCACCGGGCAGCCCAGCACCTCCTTCTCCTGTACGCCCAGCAGCACCTCCGCCGCAGGATTGAGCATAGTGATACACCCCTGGTTATCCACCGACACCAACCCGTTATGCATAGCCTGGTATACAGCTCGCAGCCTGGCATTTAACAAATCCGACTCCCTGAACAAAGCCATAATCATATCCACTTTGGTGAGGGCCCCCCGCACACGGTTGTTCTCGTCTACCACCACCCCCATGCCCACGGGACTTTTCTTCACTTCCCGGACAACAGTTTGGTAAGGCATATCCAGATCCACAGTTACCACTTTACGGGTAAGCAAGTCATCCACGGGGTCATCCAGACCATAACCCTCAAGCAGGGCATCAAATAAGTTAGTGCGAGTCAGGAGCCCCACCAGACACCCCTGGCCATCCACGGCGGGTATACCATCCAGACGGGTCCGGCGGAAAAGCTCCACAGCCCGGCGTAAAGTATCACCAGGATTTAATGTAGACGCTTCGGGGGTCATGAAGTCTTTCATGCGCACGTGAGACACCGTTCCTTTCCCTGTGGAAATACTGAATAATACATAGGGCAGCGTGGTATTAAACCTGCCTCCTGGCTTCACTTCTCCGTTCGGGCGATATTCCCTTTTTCCCACAGCCGAATTATACCTCCAAATAAAATAATAAACTTCCCGGTACCCCTTGCAAAGGAGGTTTCCGGGAAGCTTGGGAAAGAAACAGGTCAACTAACCAATGAACATTTGCACAAACATTTTACCATATGGACCGCCATTCACAATACCAATACCCACTGATTTGAAATTGTTGTTCAGGATATTGGCCCTGTGGCCGGGCGAATTCATCAAGTTGGTGTGGGCTGTATTCACACTATAGGCCCCGGCCAGGTTTTCACCGGCATAGCGGTAACTGACACCGGCCGCTTTCATCATATCAAAGGGGGAACCATAGGTGGGTGACGTGTGGCTGAAATACCCACGCTTGATCATATCCTGCGCCTTAAGTCGCGCCAGCTTGATAAGCTTTTCATCAGCCTTGAGCGCGGGCAGACCGGCCCTGGCCCTCTCCTGGTTTACTAAATTGAGCATTTTTTGTTCATCCGCAGTCATTGATGCGGGGGCAGGATTTGGTGCAGGTTCAGGCTTCGGCGGAACGGGCTGCGGAGCAGGAGACGGGTTTACCGGAGTGCTCGGAGTAGGCAACCGGCCGGGAGTATACTTGGTGGTGGTTCCGTTTGAATATCTAATGTAAATTACATCGGGATTTATATTATACTTTTTGATAATTTGCCCAATATAGCTATCCAGAGTACTCTGATCAACATTGCCTGAAACGCTAATGGTTAGTTTGGTTGCAGCCCAGGCCGGTGCTGGTACATCCATCGTCAAAAATATTCCGGCGCACAGCAACAAACCAATACATACAGATATAAACTTTTTGCTAGCTCTAATCATTTTGGCCTCCTAACAATTTTTTCAACAAAGAAGTTGTCCCAAACCACCCCCCTTTATTAGTAAATATTCGTAATGCAGGTACTTTTTTGTGAGGGCCGGTGAATGTGTAAAATTTGCCATTATATTCCCACCTTTGGGAAAACCATTTGATAATGCAGTGGCCCGGGTTTAAAAGGGGTGCCGGAATTAACTCTTAAATCCTCCATCTTAATGCGGGTAACCAGTATATACAATTGCCAGCCCGGCCCCTTTTAAAAAAAAACGTCCTGTCACCGGTTTGGTGGCAGGACGTTTTCACTAATATACTCATATAAGGCACGCGCCTACTATTTTTTCCAGGCAAATATGACCGGCTCCTTACGGGGAATAGCCGGCCATGTATATTTTTCCATTCTACCACAATTTCACCGGCAAAAAAAGTTAAAAAACGCGCCCATTTTTATTTTATCTGAGCGCGCATACTTGTGACACGATGCTAATTAGCCCGTACAAAGCTAGAAAAAAGGTAGAGAAACGGAATTTACACGATAGTTAAGAATTCCACCGGGCGTTTTTACCGATACCTCATCGCCAACTTTTTTTAATAATAAGGACAAACCAATGGGCGATAAACATGAGGCATCATCGCCATCCATACTTTGCAAAGGCAGCACTATCCTGAGTTTGGTTTCTTCATTATAGTCCAGATCTTGTAAACCAACTTCACTGCCAATTAAAACAAACGGCAACTCATTTGTGCCGGATTCAACCACTTTTATTTTTTTAGCAAACTGATTAACCTGAGTAATATATTTCTCCATAATTTGCAAAACTTCATTTCTTTCCTTGATATCCTGGGGAAAGAATTCATTTAGCAAATTTTCCTTTTCTTCTTCAACCTGTACCAAACTTTCTATTAATTTTTCATAAGCACCCTTTGTTAATTCAATGCTATCTTGCATTCCTACTTACCCCCTTCTCTTAAACATTAAATGGTAATAACGAAAAACACACAGTAAGGCACCTCGTCCCCCAAGGACGAGATGCCTTTAATATAGCTTACCATAAATGACAATCACTGTCAACTGTGCATCATGATACCATTTAATTGCAACCTTTATATTAAATGACAAAGGGGGTAATCGCTTAACCGGTAGAGTTACTCTGGTCAATTATCCTTGTCACCGGTCAAGCCCAGCACGTCAAAAAGTCTAAAAGCGAGACTGAGCAGAATGGCCACCACGGTAGCCAGGCCCATGCCCTGGAGGGTCACGGCACCAATTTCTATATGGGCGCCGCTGACACCCACAATCAGTACCACCGAGGTTAAAATCAAATTGCGCGCCTTATTGTAATCCACTTTGGCTTCCACCAGCATGCGGATACCGGAAGCGGCAATGACACCGAAAAGCAGCAGCGACACCCCACCCATGACAGCCGAAGGAATGCTCCTGATAACGTCCGCCAGTATACCCACAAAGGATAACAATATCGCGAAAACAGCCGCACCGCCAAGTACCCAAACACTGTACACTTTGGTAATGGCCAGCACGCCGATATTTTCTCCATAAGTGGTGTTGGGCGTAGAGCCGAAAAAACCGGAAATCGTTGTGGAAAGCCCGTTACCCAGCAAAGAACGGTGCAAGCCGGGCTCTTTGGCCAAATCCCGGCCTACGATATTGCTGGTGACAAATAAATGGCCAATATGTTCGGCGATAACCACCAGCGCAGCCGGCAATATCACTGCAATGGCCGCCGGGTTAAATTCGGGCCTGTAAAATGTGGGCTTTATGAATAATGCCGCCAGCAATTCTCTAAAGGACTCCTTGTTGCTATAGGCGGCCATAAATGAGGTATCCACCATACCCATAAACAAAGCCAGTATATATCCAGACACAATGCCGATTAATATGGGTATAATGGCCAGAAAACCGCGGAACAGTACCGAACCGAGAACGGTCACCGCCAGGGTGAACAGGGAAACGGTAATAACCGCCGGATCCAATTTCTCGGCGGTCAGACCGGCCATATCGGCCGCCACCGGGGCCAGTTCCAGGCCAATGACCGCCACTATGGCACCCATGGCCGCCGGCGGGAATATGATATCAATCCACCTGGTGCCTACCAGACCGATAACCAGTGCAACAGCACAGAAAACCAGTCCCACCGCGATAAACCCGCCCAGGGCCGCCTCATAGCCGTATTTGGGCAGCACCACCAACACCGGTGATATAAAGGCAAAACTGGAGCCAAGGTAGGCAGGGATAGCCCCTTTACAAAGCACCAGGTACAACAATGTGCCAATACCGTTAAACAGCAGCACCGTGGCCGGGTCCACATCAAACAAAATCGGAACCAGTACCGTAGCCCCAAACATGGCAAACAGGTGCTGCAAACTTAGCGGTAAAGTCTGCAGCAATGGTAAACGTTCATGTACTTGAATCTCTCTTTTGGCCAATTTGTTACTATTTCTCTCCCCTCGTTTATTGATTTTATTCCAGGATGAACCAACCGTTCATTTCACTTTAGACATCCATGCCGCTAACGCGGCACCAGTATAATATGAAAATTATTTAACGGTGTTTTCAGGAGAAATAAAAAGCTTTTACCATGCAGGATTGACTAAATTAAATTCAACCTGTCTCCGGCATCCCCCAAACCGGGCACAATATAAGCTTTATCGTTAAGTCCCGGGTCTATCACCGCTGTTATAATTTTGATGTCCGGGAACCTGTCAAGCACCTGCTTAATCCCTTGTTCCACGGCCAGGGCGCATACCAAAGTTATTTGACCGGGCTTGTACCCTTTATTGGTAATTATTTCCAGAGTTTTAACGCTGCTGTTACCAGTAGCCAGCATGGGGTCTACTACAAATACCCGGTCGAAATCAGTAAAACGTTCCGGCACGGTATCCAGGTAAGTAACCGCCTGCAAAGTATCATGATCCCGGGCAACGCCGATATGGGCCACTTTGGCGGCGGGTAAAATATCCAGAAAGCTGTCCACAAACCCCAGGCCGGCACGCAAAATAGGCACCAGCAGTATTCTGCCGTCGCGCAACCTGGGACAGCTTATTTCCATATCCAACGGTGTTATTACAGTCTCTGAGACACATTCAATATCCCTGGCAGCTTCTATGGCTAAAAGCAACCCCAGCCTTTTCATTTCTTTGCGAAAGGATTCGGTTTCCGTCCGTTTGTCCCTTAAAATACGCAGACAGTTGCCGGCCACCGGGTGGTCTACTACTACAACTGAACTCAAAACATTTAACCTCCATTTCTTGAAATAATTACTTGCCAAACTATTTAAGACAAACCTTACATGTTTTCGACAATTTAAAATAGTTTTCCTTTGTAATTTTTCCTGGAAACTGCATTTTTTTTGATATATGTATACCAATAAGATTCCCCCAAAACTAACCCCGGCACACATTTTCCATAGCAAGAAAATGGCCCGGGGTTTTTATTATAGACATCAATTAATACTAAATCTTTTATTTTTACAGGTTACTTGAACCATTCAGTACCTTATTCATATTGCGCACCGCACACATTTTACCACACATGGTACAGGTATCCTCATGTTCGGGCTGTGATTCGGCCCGGTATTGCCTGGCCTTTTCGGGGTCAATGGCCAGCTCGAACATGCGGGACCAGTTTAAGCACCGCCTGGCCTCGCTCATATCATCGTCCCATTGCCTTGCCCCGGCAATCCCCTTTGCTATATCGGCGGCGTGGGCAGCAATTCGTGCCGCGATTATACCCTCTTTCATATCCTCCAGCGTAGGTAGGCGAAGGTGTTCGGCCGGCGTAACGTAGCAAAGAAAATCCGCGCCGCTGGCCGCGGCGACGGCCCCGCCGATGGCACTGGTAATGTGGTCGTAGCCCGGCGCGATGTCCGTAACCAGCGGGCCAAGCACGTAAAAGGGAGCCCCGTGGCAGAGTTTCTTCGCCAGGATCATATTGGCGGCAATTTCATTTAAGGGCACGTGCCCCGGCCCTTCGATCATCACTTGCACGCCTTTCTCCCAAGCCCTGCGGGTTAATTCACCCAGGACAATCAGTTCGTGAACCTGGGCGGCATCGGTGGCATCTTTAAGACTTCCCGGACGGCAGGCATCCCCCAGGCTGATGGTAACATCATACCGGCCGCATATCTCCAGCAGATCATCATAATATTCATAAAAGGGATTTTCCCGGCCATTTAGTTCCATCCAGGAAAATAGAAGGGCGCCTCCTCTGGAAACAATATTGGTCAACCGGCTGGTTCTTTTAAATGTGGCCGCGGTTTCCCGGTTTATCCCGGCGTGAATGGTCATGAAATCCACTCCGTCCCGGGCATGCTTTTCCACCACGCCTAAAAACTCATCCGCAGTAATACTTTCCAGACTTTTATCATACAAGCCCACGGCATCGTAAACCGGTACGGTGCCGACGGCCGCAGGTGAGATATCAATGAGGCGCTGCCTGAACTCCCGGGTTTTGCCGTAACAGCTTAAATCCATTATGGCATCGGCCTGTAACCGCAGGGCATAACGGGCCTTCTCCAACTCAGTTTCCATATCACAGCAATCCTCGGAAACACCCAGGTTAACATTAATTTTTGTTTTCATTCCCTCGCCAATTCCGCAGGGGTCCAGAGAGAGGTGGTTTTTGTTGGCCGGGATAACCACCCTCCCCAGGGCCACCAGTTCCATAAGCCTGGCTACATCTATGTTTTCTTTGCGAGCCACTGTTTCCATTTGCGCGGTCACTATGCCCTGGCGGGCAGAAACCATTTGAGTATTATAACCCATATCAATTCCTCCTTGGCTTCAATGGTAATTCCCGGAGCGCCCGCCATGGCGCTATATCACTCACCATGCCGGATTTCCGATATAAACGCCACACGGCAGGCACTAAAGCGGACCGAATCAAGCAAGTTACTATCTTGAGACCGGCCCCAAGCAAAAAACGCACCTCGTAAGTTAGGTGCGCTTATCTACCATACCTTTCCTACGCGGGCATTACCCCGATCAGGTTCGCGGGTCAGGTGCTCAAAAGCCCTTTCTCAGCCCATAACATGAGCTCCCCGTTTCTTTATAAGATTGTTAGGTGAATTATATCTTCTATATTTCCTTTAGTCAAACTTGTTTGATACATTTTACCTATTCATGTTCCAGCCACCGGCCTTTGCATACCCGTGCCAAGTTTATCCTTCACACCGGGGAACAACGTTAACCGCTCCGGTGGACCGATTAAATACCCCTTCTCCTTGAGACCCTGCAAAGACAGCCGGTACATATCAGACCACCCGCAGCAACGGGAAAGAGCCTGTTTTAATATACGCTCGGGCACCGGTTTGCCGGTTTGGGAATGTACCAAATAATACACAGCCAAAATATTAACCTCATGCTTAATTAACCGCGGATAGTACTGTTTTATTATATCAGCCGCAGCATGCCGGTATTTGCCGGCATAAGCAAAGGTTTTTTCGTATTCTTTAAGCTCCATCTCCAGTGCCCGGGCTTCCATTTTAATACCGGCGCGACTGGTGGCTCTTTTAAATAGTTTTTCCTTGATAAAACTTAAACCGCTCTTTTTCCGGGGCACTTCCCTGCCCAGCAATATGGCCAGCAATTCAGTCACACCGTCTTTATCCAGCTTTTCATTGGCTTGTAGACACTGGGGAATGATAATACAGGAAGGACAGCCTTGAAAACAACTGCAACCTGTTACCAGTTCATAACAACGCTCCAGCACTCTTTTGATATTATCAAATACAGATTCCGCCAATCCAACGCCGCCCGAGTAGTTGTCATAGATAAATATCTGGGCCTGGTCACCATGCATCTGGAGGCTGGCCCCCAGGTCGTTGCGCTCGCACATTACCTCCAGGGGGATGGTGATGTGCAGCAGGTGCTTTAAAGCATGGGCGGCACCATATCTGATTTCCTGCTTTAGTCCCCGCAAATCAATATCCAGCCAGATACCAGCGGTGGAAAAATCAATGGGTTTCATAATTTGCCTGATTTCTCCGGACTTGGATCCTTCTTTTTGTTTATCCCTTACATTAACCAGTCTATAACCAGCAAGGCTTTTATGAATATTGAGCACACCGCTATACGCATCCACATTACCTTCCCGGCGGGTATGCTCGACCTTTTCCACGCCAATTCTGGAATCAATATTGGGCCGGGTAATATAATCCCCGTACTCGGGGGGCAGATCCCGCAACTGAATAGATTTGGTATCATGGTCTATACTGTCCACCAGGTACACCCTGTTGTAAACAGGCAGTATGGCACCAGGGTAAGCCTCCCTGATCACGTCGTCGTAATTATATTCTTCCAGCACCTGTCCCCGTGGACTGATGGTACGATAATTATCACTTTCCCCCCGCAGGTTAAAAAACTCCGGTTGCACCGCCGGGCCGTAGGTTCTGGGCCGGTCCGACAGCAACTTAAGCCTGCCGTGTTTCAATAGCAGCTTCACCGCTTCATAATAAGTATCCCTGTCCCAGTAAGCGGTATCTTCCTTACATAGCGGTAATTCCCTGGCAGCCAGGGGCAGGTGGTCCACCAGAAACTGCATTTTATCACTAACCACCGCTTTTTCAAAGGGCTGTCCGAAAAAGTACCGGGGGTTGCGCACAATATATAAATCCAGCGGGTCCTCGTTGGCCATAAGTACAATTAACGACTTTTGCCCCTTTCGCCCCACCCGGCCCGCCTGCTGCCAGGTGGAAGAAATACTGCCCGCAAACCCCGCCAGTATGCAGGTGTCCAAATCCCCCACATTAATACCCAACTCCAGGGCATTGGTGGAGATAACCCCCTTTAAGCTGCCGTTAAACAGCCTTTTTTCTATGTCCCGGCGCATTTGCGGCACATAAGTACCCTTGTACGGGGTGACAAACCCAGCCACACCGGGGAATTTTTCTTGAATAAACCGGTAGGCGGACTCCACTATCCGCCGGGAGCGACCGAACATAATGGTACGCCTGCCCGATTCCACATAACGCCCCACGGCCCGGGCCGCTTCAAAATGGGTCAGCCGGCGCTTGGTCCGCCCGTCACTGGTTTGATAGGTGGGCGGTTCATAAAATACCACCGTTTTCTCACCGGCAGCCGATGTTTCTTCGGTCACCACCGCAAAATCCAGGCCCACTAGATTGGCGGCAAATTCACCGGGATTGGCAATGGTGGCCGTGCACAGTATAAATACAGGCTTGGCCCCGTAGTAATCGCAAATTCGCCTGAGGCGGCGGAAAACCTGCAGGCAGTGGCAGCCCATCACGCCCTTTAAAGTATGGGCCTCATCAATAACTATGTACTTCAGATTACCCCAAAAGCCAGGCCAGTCAAGGTGTCTGGGCAGCAGACAGGCGTGTATAAAATCCGGAGTGGTTATTAATACACCGGCACCGTTAATAATATCCCGCCGCTGGTTAAAGGGAGTATCCCCGTCGCACGCGGCCATAACCGGCTTTCCCCGGGGCCAGTCCATAGCTGCAGCAATATCCTGCATTGTTTTAATTTGATTCTGCCCCAACGCTTTGGTGGGAGTAATATACAACGCTTTGAACTGTGGCTGGTTAATTAATGCACTGAATATTGGAATAGTATAAACCAGCGACTTACCGCTTGATGTACCGGTGGTAATAATCACGTTGCGCCCTTCCATAACATGGCCAATGGCCTGTGCCTGGTGTGCATACAGCTGCTTGATACCCTGCCCGGCCAGCGAGAGCACCACCGCGTCGGCAACGCCCGGTGGAAAGGGCGCATACCGTGCCTCCCTGGGTGGTATTACATGCACCGAATTTATCCCCCGCTGGTCCAGCAGCCTGTGCATAACATCCCTTCTCCCTACAATCAGTATTGCATTGATATTTTACCACAAAACACCCGTTTGCACAGCACCTTAACCACATGAAAAAACTTAGCAAGGCGCAATTATCTTTATTGGAATTGCCTTAACCCGCCTGTCTTTACGGATGACCTTATCCATGATAAAATGCAAACGGTCACCACTGGAGTTTTCAGCGGTTTTTGTAAACAAGGTATATGGATTTCCGGTCGCGGACACCCGGATTAACAAAACAAGGAGGCGTTTTTTTTGCGTTTATTCCCCGTAATTATGGCGCTGTTTGTTACTGTCTTACTGGTATCGAATACTGTGGCGGTTAAGGTAACTCATCTCGGGCCTTTTTATTTTGACGGGGCCACAATTCTTTTCCCGATAGCTTATATATTTGGTGATATACTGACTGAAGTATATGGCTATAAGCGAAGCAGGATTGTTGTCTGGACCGGCTTTACCGCCTGTGTAATGATGTCATTTGTCTACTGGCTGGTGGGCATACTACCCGCTGCCGGTGATTGGCACCAGCAAGAAGCCTACCTGTCCATTTTAGGGCAAACACCAAGGATAGTAATGGCCAGTTTGATTGCCTACCTCTGTGGTGAATTTGTTAATGCTTTTATTATGGCCAAAATGAAAATCGCCACCCGGGGACGGTTTCTTTGGACCAGAACCATTAGCTCCACGGTAGTGGGCCAGGGTGTGGATACGGTTTTATTTGTTATCATAGCATTTTCAGGCATTATACCGGGCAGCCTGTTAATGCACATGATATTATCAAATTACGTATTTAAGACGGCATTTGAAATATTAGCTACCCCATTTACCTATGCAGCGGTCGGCTTTGTTAAAAAAGTTGATGCTGTTGACTACTACGATAACGATACTGATTTCAATCCCTTCAGGGTGTCCTTTAAAGATATGGCATAGATTAATTGAAAAATAACTCCCGGTGTACAAGTTCACGGGTTAAATTAAACTAACAACAAAAAGCCTCCACATGTATTTTGGTAACACTTTCCATAATATTGGAATATTATACTACCAAAACTTGGCAAGGAGGTTTCTTTATGAGCACCGCTGTGGCTAAAGGCAATGTTAATCAAACTAATGAATGTCCTCAATTACCGGGGACCATCCTGCGCGTTTTTATCCCTGCCGGCGCAGTAATCAACCTTTTTAACCTGATTGAGTTAACTTCTCCCTCCGGTATTTGTCTGATCATCAGGGTCCCTGTACTGGGTGGAAGCAATTTTGACAGTATAGCTGAAGCTATCAGAAATGCCGGAGGCACGGTCGAGGTCGTAAAATAGCAATCCGACGAGGGCCGCAAGAACATTGTTAAGCCCAGACAATCCATAAGCTTTGGCATGATCCACAAAACAGCCCCAACGATTTTTTCGTTGGGGCTGAACAATTTTATTGAAGTAAAGCTCCAAAATCTTCCCGCCAGTACCGGGAAAGAGAATCCAGTGGTAGCTGAAACTCGGGCATACCGGCGGCATACGGAGCGATTTCATACTGGCCAAAACAAATAACGATATGATCATCCTTGAGGTAAAAGGGATGATTCTCCAGAATAGACTGGAATCCCATATCCCCTTCGAAGTACATGCCCTGGCCGCTATTCAGTTGATCCGCAATTTGTTTATCAATCTGCCCGTTTAAAATGCTTACATAATCCACATCATCTTTAAACAAGTCCTGCAGTGACAGTTGCCTGCCGTTTTTGGTGTCCAGGTTATAATAGTCTCTCCAGGCTATGCCATGGGCACCACCGGAGTACTGGTATGTCTCCACAACCAGGGATAGAATACTGCCGCTGGTGTAAACCTCATGAGTAATGTACAACTCAAAGGGGTGAGCGGGGAAATCAAATTTTTCGGCATTGGCAGCATATTCTTTATAGTTAGTTTCCAGCTCGCCCCTGGCTTGCAGGGCTTTATCCATTATTTCTTTGTTTATTTGCTCCTGCAGCGCTTTATTTGACATACCTGAAATCACGGGAATCTCCATGCTCAACTTCAGCTGGTCGGTGGTGGACTTGATTTCCCGGGTATCCACACTTACCCCGCCGGTGGGAGATTCTTTGGTACCGGAAGCATATACCAGAACACTCCGGGCATCAATATCCCATTCCACCGCAAAACCGCATGCTTCGGCTATCCAACGGGCGGGCAGGTAAATCCGTCCATCCCGCAGAACCGGCGTTACATCCATGGACACTGCTTTCTTGTTTAAAACTTCACCTGCTTGGCCATTTAAATAGTTGATCACCAGCTGGCGGCTTCCGGCTTGCAATGTAATATCCATATTTTTATCGCCCCGCAACGCAATGCTTACGGTGCCCTTGGAAGTATCCCATCCGGTAAGGTTATCCTCGGCACCCAGCGCACCGGCCAGGAATCTCACCGGCACATAAGCTCTGCCACCGGCAACGAATGGAACAGCATCCATGGTTAATTCTGAGCCATTAGCTATGTACTTGTTATCACCCGGATAGAAAACAACTTTTTCAACCGGGGAGGCAAGCACACTGCCGGACAGGGTTACGAATAATATCATGGCGCCAATAATTGATACCACCAGTTTTTTCAAAAAATAAGACCTCCCTTAATAAAATAAAACATAATCAGATAATTAAGTTATACCTATTCTCTCATCACCCTCCTTTAATTGCTGCAGCCTTGCCACAAAAGTCTCCGGTGGCACTCACATGGCGGAATTGGAATGAATATTTTGATCTGTAAAACGAAGGAATAATTAACGTGGCCAAGGAATTTAATAATCATAAACCAGTGTAAAGGAGATATTTGTATGGGTTTATTAAGTGGTTTAATGGGTAATGCCTCGGAAAAGTTAATATCACCGAAGTTCAAAAGGAATTTGCCAATGTACTGGCCCCCTCCGAGCGAATTGAAAAGGCCTACAAGCTTATCCGCGATATGTTCATCTTTACCGATAAACGCCTTATACTGGTTGATAAGCAAGGCGTTACCGGAAAAAAGATAGAATATCATTCAATCCCCTATAAAAGCATTACCCATTTCAGCATCGAAACAGCAGGGCACTTCGACCTGGAAGCAGAGCTCAAGATATGGATTTCCGGTGATTCAACACCGGTAACCAAACAATTTAATAGAAGCTTAAACATTTATGAATTGCAAAGTATTTTGGCCCACTATGCACTGCTATCCTAGCCATTACTATTAATGAGCCGGCGAAGTGAATTTTAGGCCGATAATACCCACTAAAATTAAGGTTACAAAAAAAAGGCGGGCAGCATCCCTGGACTCGTTTAATAACAGCATGCCTACAATTACCGCACCCACCGCACCAATTCCCGTCCATACTGCATATGCCGTACCTATGGGGAGCACCCTGGTGGCCAGAGATAAGAAGTAAACGCTAATTGCCATAGCTATTATAGTCACCAAGGACGGGTACAGGCGGGTAAAACCAAGGGAATACTTAAGGCTAATTGCCCATACCACCTCAAAGATACCGGCAACAAACAAGTAAAGCCAGGCCATGTAGAAACCTCCAACTAAAATTATGTCATGATATCAAAGAAACTACCCTGACTTAATTAATATAACATATTTATAATACCAGGGCTGGAGGATATAATGGTGGTTAATGGTAAAGATAAAAGCAGGATTTCATAAAATAACGTCGAAAAACATATCTCCGTAATAAAACTACAAAGGAAAGGGGAAATAAACATGCCTATTTACGAGTACAAATGCAAATGCGGTAAAGTATTTGAAGCACTTACTCTCCCGGCCAGAGAAAACGAGCAGATTAAGTGTCCGGAGTGCGGGGGAATAGAATTGACCAAGCTCATATCCAAGCCTTTCCTGCCCAACTCGGTGGGTGCACCGGCAAACTTGAGCGGTCCTTCTCCCACATGCTGCGGCAATAATCCGGAAAGCAGCGGATGCACACCGGGAAGTTGCTGCGCGGACGCAACTGGAAAGGGAATGGAACATTAAAAATTTATATTCAGCAGCTATATAAACCGTTAGGTTGAACCGTTAAATACCAGGCTAATCCCTTCCATGGGCGGTAAACCGGCCGCCCGGCTCCGCCGGGTGCTTTAAGCTTGATATGAACGCAGGCACTCAGTCATCACCGGTAACCCAACTCCCAACCATTGTTACTCCTTTCCAAACCTTTCAATAGTGCATCATAACCGCCCGGTTTTAATTAGAGGAGGAAAACTATTTACAACTTACTTCGTGCAAAATATTTATCAGGCAGCTCGCTTTGCCCCCGGGGCGGGGCTAATTGTTTTCGCAGTTCCCACCGCCCCGTACTTAATAACCAGGTTACCGCTATTTTTTCTATACCAGTCATCTCTGCTATCTCCACATAATTCAACCCCGACACTTCTCGCAAAACCAATACCAACCTTACTGCAGGCGGCAGTGCCAGAAGAGCCGCTTGTATTTTGTTCGTACTATTGTCTTTGGTTGGCGGGCTACTTTCAGGTAAACTGGGGGTCCAACCCGTTGAGGCTTTATTTATGTATGTTAAACACAGTTTTTTCAGCGCTGTTTTTATACTTATATTATCGCTTACTGTGTTAAAAACGCCTGTTAACAGTTCCTGGGTTTTCCTGTGGCTGCCTGTTAATCTATAACCTGTGTTGTAAAGTAAATTTACCATTTGCTCGGAAGAATTATCCTGCTTGGACATTTCTCCCACCTTCCCATCTAAAATTCGGTTAACGTGCGGCATCAATTTCAAAATCCACCTTGGGCATTCTCTCCCCTACACTTCTCAACTGTAGAGTAACCCGGTTGCTCTCGGGCATGGGGAAAGATATCTTTAATTGATTTTGTTCCAGCCATTCCATACGGATATGCCTGTGCCAAAACTCCAGATCTTGATCTTTAATACGAAATTCAGGGCGGTAATAATGAGGCGGTTTATCCCCGGTCCCCTGAAAACCAAAGTAAAAAACCAACTGCTTATCCTCTATAGCCGCCTTCTCCAAGCTGTAAGTAAGGTTCTCATAGCTAAAGACTCCGTTTAATGCCTGCTCCCCCTGGCGGGGACAGTTTATTTCTACTTTCTGTTCTTTGCCCGGGAAACGGTACAGGTACAGCGGCGGCGAGGTCAACTTTAATTCCCTGGCTGACGGGTCCACGGGTTCAAAGTGAAACGTACCAGTAATACCACCCGTTACCGTATCGGTTTGGGTGCGGGTTTCATTGAGTTTGATTCTTTTACCGTTGGTTTCGTCGATTAGATCCGCCCAGTGTCCGGGTAAGAAGGCACCGTATTCTTTAATCACCGGTGCCGGCGGGGTACTGCTCCCCCGGCTTTCCACCCTGGTGGGTCCGTTGGGTCCCATAACTGTATACATGGGGTGTTCCTGCCCGATGCCCACACCGGCTATGGATGGGTCCTGGGGCCAGCGCACCCGGAAAAAGATAATGCTTTCGGAAAGACCCAGCACTGCCCGGTCCAGAGCCAGTTGCACCGGTTCTATGTTTTTTTTCAAATTGGGGTAAAACTCCCTGGTGTTTTGGGCCACCAGGGTGGGGTCGACCGGTATTTCAAACCGCGTCTCCCCCGGTATTTCACCGGTACTAAAAGACAGGGTTAATTCCTGGGCATCAAGATTAACCGGTTCCAGATCGTATACAAAATATTTACCCTGTATACCTCTGCCGCCCCGCGGGTCGTAATGTACACCTTTATCATCGGCCATGTTGACATGGATACTGCTATTTTCCTCCAGCTGCGGGGCGATACTGTAAAAAACTGTGGTCCGCGCGGAATCAAGCAAAATTTTATCCACTGTAACTGTATAGGGACCCAACTTTTTGGACTGGTTTACCTCGGTAAAGAGATCCATCTGCTCAGCCTGTTGGAATGACGGGTCCCGCAAGGCCATGTTGCGCCCCGCCTGGTATGAGGCCCAGGCAATGGTGGAAGCGGTTATGATGATACAGGCCATAAAAACCGTCGCCACCCGGCGCAACCGTCCCCAGGCTTGATCCATGCCAGACACTGAAGAGGTTTTAACTTCGCCATGAGTGACCAAAACAGGTTGCCGGCACTGGTTGAGCAAGTGCCGGCAGGAGGCGCATTCCGCCAGGTGGTGTTCCACCATTTCCAAAGAGGCCCTGCTTGCCACACCGTCTGCGTACAGTGGTAAAAGGTCTCTAATTATCTCGCATTCATACTTGGTCATGCTCATCACCTTCTAGTTGTTTATACAGCTGGTGAAATTTTTGCCTGGCCCGGAAAAGGGTTACCCGCGCCGTTGCCGGGGATTTGCCCAGTATGTCCCCTATTTCCTCAAAGGAAAATCCCTCCTGCTCCCTTAGAATAATCACCGTTCGGTAGTCCAAAGGCAGCTGCTCAAGGGCCAGCCGTACAAGTCGCCAGTTTTCCGCGTCTTCCAAATACCGGACCGGGTCGCCTGCCCTGTTTACGTCAGGAATATCACGGCTTAGTGGCAAATAACGATCCCCGGGACGGCTCCGCAGGTACCCGGTGTAGACATAATAGGCCACGCGGAAAAGCCAGGTAGACAGGGCAGATTCACCACGAAAGTTTTTTAGGGATACCAATGCCCGGCAAAAGGTTTCCTGGGTTAATTCATCCGCCAGGTGATAATCTCCGCCCATACGGTATAAGTATCGAAAAATCGATACTCTATAACGCTGATAAAGTTTTTCTATAGTTGACATGGCCATATCAAAAAACGCTCCTGATTATTGGTGTCCAAACCCAGGAAAATGTTACAGTAGTTATATCATCTTTGGGTGGGCGTGGTCTATACCAGTGTGTGCTTCCAGCCGGCGGTGAATTACCCGGTGGGGTTTGCTCCCCGTAACATTACCGCAGCGGACTTTGACAATGACGGCGGGTTGGATCTGGCAACAATCAAAAGCCAGCATGAATTTCTATTTGCTCCTTACTGTCGGCCATGGCCATGGCAGCAGTCACAGCAAGCATAATTACGGCAATTAGCGGCGCAATTAAAACCCTCCGTATGATAAGTTCCTCCTATTAATTTAAATTAATTCTAAAGACCCTCGCAATGGTGATGCTTGTATTGGAACCGGTTTATTTTTTGTAACGTTACGAGCGAGATAAAATAACAAAACAATGGCGCTTGCTTGATTAAAGCAGCCATTGTTTATCTGCTTTTTTTAATTAAACCCTGATCAGCACTCCACCACCGTGCCCCGTGTAATGGCCTTCAGTTTTTCGAAGTTAATGGGCAGCGCGGAGTGGGCGGTACCTGCCGCAGGGTAAATCACGTCGAACCGCTGCATGGATGAATCCAGGTAAACCGGCACTTCTGTGGCCAGGGCAAAGGGGCACACCCCGCCTATTCGGTAACCCGTGATTTTCTCCACTTCCTCCGGTGTGGCCATACTGGGCTTGGCGCCCAGCAGTTCTTTAACTTTTTTCGTGCTAACCCGTACATCCCCCGCCACCACAAAAAGCCCGTAACCGTCACCGGCCCGGAATAATAATGTTTTGGCAATCATACCGGGTTCCACCCCCAGAGCCCGGGCCGCTTCCTCCACAGTGCCGGTGGCTTTGTTTAACACCAGCGGCGCAAGACCGGCATCAAATTCTTTTAAATACCGGCGCACCCTGGCCAGGGCCTGGCCGTCCAGGCTGACCTGCTCCCAATCGGCACCGGCCAGCCATCCGGCCAGTTCATCCAGGGTGCCGTACCAGTCGGCCACTTTCCGGTAATCTTCCTGGCCGGGGTTAACCATGTAATCGGTAACCAGATAGGTGCGCATACCGGCCGCCGCCGCAGCCGCAATGTCCTTTTCCACATCGTTGCCCACCATCAGGCAATCCTCCGGAGACAGCCCCAGACGCCGGGCAATCTCCTGGTAATATTCAGGGTGTGGTTTGCAGGAATGCATTTCCTCATAAGTGGTCACCAGTTCCCAGGCTAAATCAGCCACCCCGGCCCAAACCATCCGTTCATAAATGGCGGTGCGGGGAAACAACGGGTTGGTGGCCAGGGCTATTTGCAACCCCCGGTCCAGCGCTGCCTGCACCACCTGCCGGCCCAGGGGGGAGGCAACGGCCATCCGGGCCAACCCCTTGAACTCACTGGCGTAAAAATCGTCCATCCGTGGTTCCAAAGCCTCATGGCAGTCGGCTAAACGTGCGCGAAAGTCACTCCAGAATACCTCGGCATTGGTCAATGCCGGATCGCGATTGGTCATCATAACATTGGTGCTGTCTAAAAGAGCCCGGGTGAACCGGCCCGGCTCAACCACCGGTGCCGCGGCCAGGGCTATCTTTTTAAAATACTCCTTCATAAAATCACTGGTATTTACTTTTAGTAGAGTTCCATCCAGGTCAAACAGTGCCGCCTGCAACAATTTTATACACATCCTTTAAGACACTTTTTGAGAATCATTTCGTGAAACAGCAGGCGGATTCCTTCCATTCCTTCATTATATCCACTCCGGCACTGGCCCCGATTCGGCTGGCCCCCGCTTTGAGCATGGCCAGAACCTGCCCGGCTGTCTTTATCCCCCCGGAAGCTTTGACACCCATATCCGGCCCCACGGTGGCCCGTAGCAGTGCCACATCTTCCTCCGTGGCGCCTCCCGTACCAAAGCCGGTGCTGGTTTTGACAAACTGCGCCCCGGCCCGGGCGGCCAGCCGGCAGGCCAGTATTTTTTCCTCCCGGTTCAGATAACAGGTCTCTATAATTACCTTGGTGATGGCATCGGGGTTCTGCCCCCGGGCGGCTTCCACCACTGCCCGGATATCCCCCAATACAATATCTTCACAGCGCTCTTTGAGAGCACCGATATTAATCACCACATCCACTTCCCCGGCACCGTCCCGCACAGCCCGGCCCGCTTCAGCAGCTTTGGCGGCGGTGGAAGTAGCCCCCAGAGGAAAGCCAATCACAGTGCACACCGCCACACCCGAGCCCACCAGTTGTTCACAAGCCAGGGGCACCCAAAAGGGGTTGATGCAAACGGCAGCAAAATTGTATTCCCGGGCCTGGGCACATAATGCAATAATGTCTTCACGGGTTGCCGCAGGTTTAAGCAAAGTGTGGTCAATCATACCGGCCAGTTTATTTTTAGTTATCTCCATTATGCACTGCTCCTTTTCCCATTCAAACCTGATAAGCGGCTGATTATACGTATTACTTATTGTACCACCGCCGCCCGGGCAGTGCCATTAGATAAACAAATTTACGTTAGACTCGTCGGCCTCGGCCAGGTAGGTAGCCACACCGGCAAACTCCAGCCCGTCAATAAGCTCTTCTTCCTTGATGCCCATTACATCCATGGACATGGCACAGGCAATCATTTTAATATCCTGCTCTTTGGCAGTTTGGATCAACTGGGGCAGGGTAGTGACGTTGTGCTGCTTCATAACGATTTTCATCATCGCCGCCCCCATGCCGCCGAAATTCATTTTAGAGATACCCAGTTTATCCGCCCCCCGGGGCATCATTTTACCGAACATCCCCTGTAAAAAGCTTTTCTTCACCTTTATTTTTTCAGGCTTGCGTAATGCGTTAAGCCCCCAGAAGGTAAAGAACATGGTCACATCGTCGCCCATGGCCGCAGCCCCGTTGGCGATAATAAAAGCTGCCATGACTTTATCTAAATCGCCGCTGAAGACAATGATAGTTTTTTTAGTGGTACTCAAAGCCATCCCCCCTTTCGTTTTCGCAGTACTAACAATAGGCACGTACCAGGTAACTTGAGATATCCTCCAATTGCACCGCTCCCCCGGCCGCTTTTTGCAGGTTTACATAGCAAATGGGGCACATGGTTACAGCGTTTAAAGCCACTTTTTTAATTTGCTCCACCCTTTTTTGCGCCTGGTCCCTGGCTTTTTTGGGAAATAACGACTCCGCCGGGCCACCACAGCACATGGTAAATTTGCCCGCATTGGCCGGCTCCTTAACGGTGACTCCCGCCCTGGCCAGCAAAGTACGCTGTTCATTTAAAACATTTTCATAGCGGGCGTATACGCAGGAATCGTGCATGACCACTGCCGTATTCAGATCGCTTCGGGGCCTTATATTACGTTCCACCAGCACTTCCATGTAGCTTTGCACCGTCAAGTCATATCCGTTAATCAAGGTGGGGTAAACCGACCGCAGCATATTGGTGGTATGGGGATCCACGGTGATTATTTTTTTTACCCCGTATTTTTTAAAAGTTGCATATACCCTTTGGGCGTGTTCCTTTAATACATGATCCATACCCAGGTCATATATAAGCGCCCCGGAATATAATTCCTCTTCATATAGGTAGCCAAATTGAACCCCCGCCTGTTGAAGCAACCGGGCAATATTAACCAGTATCTGGTTATAGGCCTGCTGCATGGTTTTAGAAGGCCTGGCCATGATGCTGGAAACATTAATTAACTTGTTAATCCGCCGGCCCAAACCAATAAAGTTAACTAAAAAGGAATCTTCGATATCCTCCTGGGCCTTGTTCATGGCGGCAATGTAGGGGATCATCTGGTACATTAACCCCGTGTAGAGCACGGTTTTGCTTCCCCGGGGCAGTTCCAGGCCCGCGGCCCACCTGGTGGCGCTTTTGGCGGGTATGGGCAGTACGGATTGCCTTAAGGTTAAATTATCCGCTAATATTCCAATGGTATCACCAGTTGGCAACGGCATGGCTTTACTCTCCTTAAAGTTGATAAACTTTTTTATTAATATAATGTCTTAAAAACCGTACATTCTCGGCAATATGCACCGACGCTGGACAGTTTACTTCGCACATTTTACATAACAGGCAAGAGTAAATGGTTTCCACATTGGCCAGCACCTTTTCTTCAATGCCCAGTAAAACATACCGAAACAGTTTTCTGGGCAGTAATTCTATACCCATGTGACATACAGCGCTGCACACCCCGCAGTTCATGCAGGCCGAGGCGTTAAAAGCCTTGGACTCTTTAACCGCACCGGCAAATTCGGGATTAACCCGGGCCATTTAATTTCCCTCCCCCGTTACCGCTTTGTATTTATAAAAGCCGTCTTCTTCCTCTGTTTCCGCCACATGCCCGTATTTGCGCATGCCCATCACCCAGTACATTACCTCACCGGAGGGATAGCCCAGGGTTTTAGCAATTTCCGGCACTGTTTTGGGACCGTCCCTCAGTACTTTCAGTATTTTATCCCGCATGAACATCTCTTCCCGGATAACTTCCCGTAAATCTCTCACTGTACCCTGCATATTAAACAATCTCCTTTAGAAAGGCATCGATCATGGATTTCATTTGTTCGTCCGTATACCCCTTGAGATCTATGGCCCCGGCGGGGCACAGCGGGGCGCAGCCGCCACAACCTTTACAAACCGCTTCGTTTACCCGTGCCACGGCCCGGCCCTGGTACTGCACCTGCTCGATGGCTCCGTAGGGGCAGGCACTGGTACACTCTCCACACCACCGGCAAACCTCCGGATCCACTTGAGCAATCAAGGGTTCCAATTCCACAAAGCCCTTCTTTAATATGGAGGCACTCTGGGTCACCGCCGACAGGGCTGAGGCCACGCTTTCCGAGGAATTCTTGGGTCCCTGGCAGGCACCGCAAATAAACACGCCGTCCACCACTGTTTCCACCGGACGCAGTTTGGGGTGTATTTCATTGAAAAATTTGTCCTGTCCTAGGGGCAGTTTGAGGACATCCACCAGACTGCCGTTGTCGCGGGGTACCATACCCGTTACCAGCACCACCACATCGGCAGCAATATCAATTTGTTCACTATAGGTCAGCAAATCTCTCACTTTAACCATTAGCTTACCATCCGCCATCTTTTCCACTACCGGAGGCTCCTGGTGGTCAAACCGCAGGAACACGGCCCCCTTTTCCCGTGCCTGGTTGTAGAGCAACTCATACTTGCCGTAAGTACGCATATCCCTGAACAGGTGATACTGGTGCAGGCCGGGATTTTTATCGACGGCTTCGATGGAGGCGTGCACGGCGGCGTTACAGCAATAGCGGGAGCAATAACGGTTGGGGTTTTCTCCGGACTGCTGCCGGCTGCCCACGCAGTAAACATATACCACGTCTTTAATTTCCCGCCCGTGGCGGAACAACTTGCCTTCAGTACTGTCCAGCAATTCCTTATACTCCGCCAGGGTAAGCACCCCGTCAATACCATAGCCGTACTCACCCGCCACAGGCTGGTAATTATCGAAGCCCGTAGCCACGATGATCGAACCCACCCGGGCGGTTATAATTTCTTGACCTTGACCGCTGTTGCCACCTACTCGAATTTTTATATTAAAGTTGCCAATGCTGCCTGATTTCTCCACCAATTCGGCACAGGTGAACAGAGTTATGTTTTCCCTTTGTTTTATTTCTTCATTCAACCGGGCAATTAGTTGACGGCCGTTTTTACCATGGGGGTACATGGCACCCCAGGCGGCCACCCTGCCACCAACCACAGGTTCCCGCTCAATCAACAGCACTGCCAGCCCCAAATCCGCAAGGCCCACAGCTGCCCGCATGCCGGCTATACCCGCGCCCACCACCAGCACCCTGGGTACAGTGTCGATTTTAATGGGCTGCAGGGGTTCGGTTAACCTCGTCCGGGCAATGCCGCCCCGCACCAGGCGAATTGCTTTGGCCGTGGCCCCGGCGTAATCATCGGTATGAGTCCATGAACACTGCTCCCGCACATTCACCTGGGTATACTGGTAAGGATTTAAACCCGCTCTTTTGGCCACTTCCCGGAAGGTAAACAAATGCAGCTTGGGGGAACAGGACGCCACCACCAATCCGTCCAGCTGCTGCTCCTCAATATCCTGTACCATCTCCTGCTGGGTGGCATCGGAACAGGTAAACATGGCGGTCTTGGCCACCACTACACCCGGCTCGTCTTGCACAGCCCGGCGCACTTTTTCCACGTCCACGTAATCGGATATATTTCCGCCGCAATGACAAATGTAAACGCCTATTCTACGATCGCTCATTTGCTCATCCTTGTCCTTTCCACGTAAGCTGCGGCTTGGGCCGCCGCCGCACCGGCATGCAGTATGGAATCGGGGATATCCCTGGCACCGGATGCAGTCCCGGCCACAAATACTCCAGGGATACTGGTCTGGCCCGGGTTGATGTCCTCATCAACCTCTTTAACGTAGAAGAATTCGTCGTTTTCAAGCTGTTCCCCCGCAAATAGCTGCAAGGCCTCGGTATTGGGCAGCAATCCCACCGACAGCACCACTAAATCATGCTCCGCCTGGCGCAATTGACCGCCATTGTCGATATCTTCGTAGAAAAGCACCAGATTACCATCGTCTTTTTCTTCGATACGGGCCACCCGGCCTTTGACAAAATTGGCTCCCATGGCGCCGGCCTGCTGGTAAAATTCCTCATATCCCTTGCTGAAGGCCCGTACGTCGATATAGTAAACCGTCACATCCGCCAGGGGCAGCGCCCCCATAATCAGCTGGTTTTGCTTCACCGAGTACATACAGCACACTCTGGAGCACAGCGGGTTATCCACCGTGCAATCCCGGGAACCGGTGCACAGCACATAGGCAATGTTGTCGGGCACTTTACCGTCATGGGGCCTTAGCACGGTGTTATATGGCCGGGTAGGTGCCAGCAGCCTATCCATTTGCATGCCGCTGATCACGTTTTTATACTGCCCGTAGCCGTACTGAGGCTTGAGGGCGGCATCAAATAGTTTAAAGCCGGTGGAAACAATAACTGACTTCGCCTCCACCTCCACATGCTTTTCCTGCATGGTCATATTAATAGCCCCCGCCGGGCACACCGAAATACATTGCTGACACTCGGAGCACACGCCGCAATCCAGGCAGCGGCCTGCGCTGTAGCGCGCTTCCTCTTCGGTGAGGGACTGCTCAACTTCGGCAAAGCAACTGACCCGCACAGGCTGCATAGAAGTCGTATCCCGTCCGGCCACCGGAGCCAGCACACGGTAACTCTGCTGCCGGTCAAGTACCTGCTGTTTATCTACGGCAGGCAAGCGGTAATCATAATCCGCCCCTGACATCTTCCGGCCACTTAAAAAACGGTCGATGAAAAAGGCGGCCCGCCTGCCCTGGCCCACCGCATCCACAATCATGGAAGGCCCGGTGACCACATCCCCGCCTGCAAATATGTAAGGCGTTGATGTTTGCAGCGTTTCCGGGTTAACAATAATGGTACCGTCGGGTTGTAATTTAAGGCTATCCGACCAGCACCGGGTATCCGGTACCAGCCCTACGGCGGTAATCACTAAATCCGCAGGCAGCCGGTGTTCGGAGCCCTTTACCGGCACCGGTTTTTTACGGCCACCGGCACCGGGCCGGCCAAGTTCCATTTGGATGCACTCAATTTCGGACAGGCGGCCATTGGAACCGGTAAACTTTTGCGGGGCACTGAGGTACTGAAACTGAACACCTTCCTTTTCGGCGGCCTCAATTTCCCAATCATGGGCGGGCATTTCAGCCCGGCTGCGCCGGTACTGCACAATAACCCTTTTAGCCCCCAGCCGCACGGCCACCCGGGCCGAATCGATGGCTACGTTACCGCCACCCACCACCACAACGGTTTTCCCGTTAAGGGATACGGCACCGGCCGGGTTATTTTCGGCTGGGTTATTTTCGCCCGGCTTGTTTTCTCCCGCCATGGCGGCAGCGGGATCAGCTCCGCCCAGGTTAACTTGCCGCAGAAAATCCAGCGCAGTCATCACGCCGGGCAAATCTTCCCCCTCCAGCTGCAGCTTTCTACTCCCGGGAGTACCGGTGGCCAGGAATATGGCATCAAAACCCTGGTTTTTCAAGTCAGCAAGGTCCTGCACCCGGACCCCGGTTTCAATCTCCACGCCCAGCGCAGTAACGTTTTGAATATCCCGATCCAGTACATCTTTGGGCAGCCGGTAGGCCGGTATGGCCAACCGCAGCATGCCCCCGGGCCGGGGCGCCGCTTCCAGTATCTTAACCCGGTACCCCTGCCTGGCCAGGTGCATTGCCGCCGTAAGTCCCGCCGGGCCTGAACCCACAATGGCCACTTTCTTACCGTTACTTTCCGGAACGCCGGAAGCTTCGGAGCTGATTTTTTGGCCAACAGGATGTTCTTTATAGTAAGTATCTGCGATAAATCGTTTAATTTTCCTGATGGGCAAAGGCCCTTCGATACCGCTCCGGGTGCACTGCGTTTCACAGGGCGCGTAGCAAGCCCGGCCCAGGCTGCCGACCACCGGAGTGGTTTTCAGAATCAGTTCAAAGGCCTCTCGATACTTGCCGGCCCGGGTCAGGGCCACATAGCCGTGAGCCTTAATACCCGCCGGGCATGTATAGGAACACGGCGAGCTGCCGGCTCGCTCAATAACCGCCTTTTTGGGCACGGCCTGGGGGAAAGCTATGTAAGCCGCCCGCCGGGCCACCAGGTCAAAATTATACTGGTCGGGCACCGCGACGTTGCAGTTCATCTCACACTGGCGGCAGCCCGTACAGAGGGTCTGGTTTACATAGGTAGGCTTTTGGCGCACCCGTATCTTAAAACGGCCTGATTTATCTCGCCTTACTTGCTCAACTTCTGAATATACCAATACATCGATGTTTGGGTGATGGGTAGTAGCCGCCATTTTGGGAGTGGAAATACAGCTGGCACAGTCCAGCGTGGGAAAGACCTTGCTGAGTAAAATCATTTTACCGCCCACACTGGGTTCCTTTTCCACCACCAGCACCTTATAACCCATGTCGCCCAGCTTCAGTGCCGATTCCATGCCTCCAATACCACTACCGATAACCACAATATCATAATTCATAGCTCTATCCCTTCCTGGCTGGTCCCATTTTTTGAATAATCTGATAAAATGCTTTAATTTGATTGGTAAAGGGCTCGGCGCATACCGAACAAATAGCCGACATTTTAATTCTTTCGGGTTCATAACCGTTTTGTTGGAGTAACGCCTGGGCATTCTTAACGATGTTTGAAGCCCTTTCCGAGCAGTCAGGCAGATAAGCACATTCTTCACCGTCAGCAGCAATGAAAATACCGTCAAAACCTTTTTCCACCGCATGCAATATCCAACCGGGTTTGATACCACTGGTGCAGGGCATACTAACCACCATTACGCTGGGAGGGTAATGCATATGAGAGCTACCCGCCAGATCAATGCCCGGATCGGAGATGTTGTTTGTGGAAAAGGCAAGGATTTTCGGTACAAAACCCTTGCCTTCTTTAGTTGTCCCGGCCATATTTACTTCGTCCTTTTAATGTATAGCTTGATATCGCCGGCATCCTCGAACATGCCTAGAAATTCATGCCCTGTTTTTTTGCACCAGGCCGGCAGGTCTTTTTTGGTTCCCGCGTCCGAAGCCAGTACTTCCATAACCTGGCCCACTTGTACTTCCACGATGGACTTTTTAGCCGCCAGAATCGGTCCGGGACAGGAAGTACCTCTGGCATCAACCACTTTGTCGACTTGCATGTTTTTCAGTTCTTCAGGCGTCATTGGCATTGCCTCCTTAATTAATTATCATGAACTGAGATATGTTTTATACCACATCAGGGTATCAAACCGGGGGTTGCTCACAAAAGCCGCAATGCCGGGGCATAGCCTGCTAAATTCATATGGCAACCCACCAATACTCCCATACCCATACCCCCAAGGGTATATTATTAAAATACTATACTTCCCTGAATTCGTCAAGATTAATATTATTAACTCCAAGCTTGAATGTGATGAAAATATTGGGTATAATTAGACATATACCCTACGGGGTATTGGTATAGCTTTGATTTTTGTAAAAAACGCATAGCACCAGTACTTTAATACCTTATAAAACGGAGAGATACTTATGCGAGCCAAACAAAACCATGCACATAAAAAAAACGGCACCGGCCACAACAACCATAATGATCAAGAACATTTCAACCAGGAAATTGCCGCCGGACAATCGGGCATAAATGATATATTGGTAAACGGGCCGGATCCCAACGCACTTTTGGAAAGAGACCCGACCACTATAAAAGAAGTGCTCAGCAGGCTGAAAAAGATCGAGGGGCAGGTGCGGGGTGTGCAAAAGATGGTACAGGATTACCGCAGTTGCGGTGATATCGTCATTCAACTGGCGGCCATCAAGGCCGCCATCAACCGGGTGGGTATTACCATGCTGGGCTGCCACCTGGCCGACCATATTAAAAATGACCTGGACCAAGGCAGGGATATCAAGAAATCGTTAAGTGAGTTTATGGATATTTTTAAAAAATTTTCTTAATGAGTAAGGCAAGAAAAGGCTACGCAACCCTGGTTGCTGGTACAACCAGGGTTGCGTAGCCTTTTTTAGAGGTAGAGGGTGCTTGGATGGCAAAATTCAGGCAGTGGGTAATTTCCAGACCAGCACGTGGAATTCCTGGTCCCCGGCGGCTTTTAACCCATGTGGGATACCCTTGGGGCTATAAACAAGCTCATCTTCTTGCACCTGAGATTCTTCATCGCCAATCATAACCGTCCCCGCGCCCTTTACCACATAAAAGACCACATTTTGGGGGGTGGTGTGCTTTTCTAATACCTCGCCAGGTTTAAAAAGCAAATTCATCAACACCAGCCCGTCTTTATCCAACAGCTTTCTTACGGTTATACCCTTTGGGTTTGTAAATGTGGGCAGTTCACCCATTTTGATTATTTCCATAAAGCAAATCCCCTTCACAATTGATTTTCATCCTATTGGTATGCTTGTTGATATTATGTATTACAAATTAAAGGCAGTATACAGGAACTTGACTATATTTAATATGTTATGCTTGGTTAGTACCAGTAATCAGGGTATTTACGTTCACTGGACAAGTTATTGACCAGCAGGGCTATGAAAACCAAACAAAGGGCACCAACCCCCACCGGGGATATAATGAATCCAAAGTCCTGGCCGGTATAGACGGCCAAAAAGGCGGTAGCCCCTCCGGGTGGGTGTAACGTATATGTTGCCGTCATGGCCACAATAGCCAGGGTTACCCCAAGGGCAATGGCCCACCAGGCATCGCCAAACATTTGATACACCAGCACACCCGTAAAAGCGGATATCAAATGACCGCCGACAACATTTCTGGGCTGGGCCATGGGCACGTGGCAGGCGGCGTATAATAGCACTGCCGAAGCTCCAAATGAGGGCAACAAAAGGGGCAATTTATAAATATCCGATAATATGGCCACCAAACCGATCCCTGCAAAACTACCCAGTGCTGAACAAAGCAAACCGGACCGGGACATTTTAGGCAGGTTCGGGCATTTACCGCCTCTCATTTTACAAAGGTAATTCAGCAGCTTTTCCCCGGCTTTGATTTGAACCGGGTAGCTGTCCTGTTTAATGGTACCCTGCATAAGCTTTACCACCCCTGGAAATGTTATTTTGTTGATAATAACTAAATCCAGGGGTGGTTGCTGTTACGGAACCCACAAGGCCGGTGTGATATGTATCACATTAAGACCAATCAAGGACTAAAAAAGACCCGCCTCTAGTTCGTTGGCCGGTCAGAAAAAATTTTCGTAAAAAATAGTACCCTTTATATAACTCTATAATATATAGATCTATAACATTTTAGTACCAGTATTTTGGGTATTTTCGCTCACTGGATAAATTATTAACCAGCAAAGCTATGCAAACCAAACACACGGCACCAACTCCGACGGGGGATATGATAAATCCAAAGTCCTGGCCGGTATAAACAGCCAGAAAAGCGGTGGCTCCCCCGGGTGGGTGCAGCGTATATGTCACCGTCATAGCCACAATAGCCATGGTAACCCCCAGAGTAATAGCCCACCAGGAACTGCCAAACATTTGATATGCCAGTACCCCTATAAACGCAGATATCAAATGGCCGCCCATAACATTTCTAGGCTGGGCCATGGGCAAATGGCAGGCACCATATAATAGCGCGGCTGAGGCTCCAAATGAGGGCAATAATAGCGGTAATTTATACATATCCGATAATATAGTTAATAAACCAAGCCCGGTAAAACTACCCAAAACCGAACAAAACAAACCGGACCAGGATATTTTAGGCAGGTCTGTACACTTGCCGCCTTTCATTTTGCAAAGATAGTTTGTTAATTTTTCTGAAGCTCTGGCCTGGACCGGCCGCCCATCCTGCTCAATGGTTTCATGCATAATTGTACCCCCGTGAAAGTACCATATTAAGCCGATGCTGGCTAAGGGGATATTTGCCGCTAATTTCCCATGCTTTTTACTTATATTAGTAAAAAATTGAATCGTGTTACCGGTAAGCAAGTAAACCTCTAAAACTGTCAGCCGCAGTTTCAGAGGTTTCGAGAAAAAACCGGGGCACAAGGCCACCCGTTACCATCCCCAGTTATACTAGTGATTTCAACTATCCTATCAACAATATCCTTTTACTAAATAATATATGCTAAATTTATAGTTGTCAACACATAGACAAATTGTTATTATTAAGAGTTAAGTTACAATTCCTCGCCCTATTCCCCTTGTTTATCATAAATTTATTGAATAGTAAATTTCTTCAAGGAGAGACAAAGGGCCAATTTCGCTACCTCCCCTTACCGAACATTAAAACCTTTAAATACTTCACTCAGTCTTATTTCCAGGCCCGGCAAAAGTGCCGTGGTTAAAATATCCTCCCGATCAAATATACCAGCCCATCGCCATTCTTTTTCCTCTGCTACAAGCACTTCCACCAACTCCTGATCCGGGTCTACCATCCAGTATTCTTTTACACCGCTAGCCAAATATAGTTTCCTTTTTTTCCTGCGGTCTATGCTTGCCGAAGAGGGGGACAAAATTTCTATCACCAGGTCCGGGGCACCCTGGATGTTTAACTCGCCCACTAAATCCAACCGGTCTTTGGCAATGAAAAGCAAGTCCGGGGCAACTACATCAGATCCTAAAATAACATCAACTTCTTGTATAACTACGCCTAAAAAATTTTTTTTAAGGAAATCCTCAATTTGGTAAAATATTTTCCCGCTAACCCTTTGGTGTTTCGGCCTTGGCCGTGGTACCATAACCAATTTCCCCCCAATTAACTCGTACCGGTTCCCATCATCCAACTGCATGTAATCCCAAACGGTGTAAACCCTATCCGATAAAATCACTGACATAACAATGCCACCTTTTAAATTCCTTTTCGCTAATTATAAACTTTCTTTGAAATCCAAGTCCAGTAGCTAAGAGAGTCAGAGACATTACCCAACGTTCCACGACGGGCTGTATGCAATGGAAAAAATCTACCGCTGGGGTCTGAATCGCTTGATGCGCAGGGCGTTGGAAACCACCGACACGGAACTGAAAGCCATGGCTGTGCCGGCCACCACGGGGCTTAAAAACCCCAGGGCGGCAACGGGAATGCCGATGATGTTGTAAATTAAGGCCCAGAACAGGTTTTGCTTGATGTTCCGGATGGTGACACGGCTAAGGGCTATGCTGTCCACCACGCTGCGCAGGTCGCCCCGGACCAGCACGATATCAGCGGCCTCAACGGCAATGTCTGTTCCGCTGCCGATGGCAAAACCCACATCGGCCTCGACCAGGGCGGGAGCGTCGTTAATTCCGTCGCCCACCATTCCCACCACCATTCCCCTGGCCCGCAATTCGGAAACTTTTTTGGCCTTATCCTCGGGCAGCACCTGGGCCAGCACGTGATCCTCACTTATTCCCGCCGCCCGGGCGATGGCCCGGGCGGTCAGCAGGTTATCACCGGTGAGCATCCATACCTCTAAGCCCATTTTGCGCATTAAAGCCACTGCCTCCACGGAAGTTTCCTTGATGCTGTCGGCCACTGCCAAAACAGCCGCCGGCAGCCCGTCCAGAGCCATCAGCATGACTGTTTTACCCTCGTTCTCCAGTCTTTGGATTTCGGTTTCGAAAACTTGGGGCAACTCAATACCCTTCTCCTGCAACAGCCTGCGGGTACCCAAAAGGACGCTCGTCCCACCTACTTCAGCGGCGATGCCCCGGCCCGGAATCGCCGTGAAGGAAGTGACCGTTCCCACATCTAACTGCCCGGCGCTTGCTTTTTTAACCACCGCCTGGGCAACGGGGTGCTCGGAACCCTGCTCCGCCGCACCGGCCACCTGCAGCAAATAGTCATCCCTGCCGTCAAACTCCGGGGCCGGGATCAAGTCGGTAAGAACCGGTTCCCCGTGGGTGATGGTGCCTGTTTTATCCAGAACCACGGCATTGACCCGGTGGGCCCGCTCCAGGTGTTCCCCGCCTTTGATCAGGATACCGTATTCCGCTCCTTTGCCTGTCCCCACCATAATGGAAGTGGGGGTGGCCAGACCCAGGGCACAGGGGCAGGCGATAACCAAAACGGCGGTGAGGTTTAAGACCGCCCTGGTCACGTTGCCGGGATCGCCTATAAAATACCAGCCCAGGAAAGTAAGCACCGCAATGCCGGTGACCACGGGCACAAAGTACCCGGAAATAACGTCCGCCATCCGCTGAATGGGCGCCTTGGAGCTCTGGGCTTCTTCCACAAAACGAATAATCTGCGCCAGAGCTGTGTCCCGGCCCACCCGCAGGGCTTCAAAACGAAAGGTGCCCAGCTTGTTCAAAGTGGCGCCGGTGACAAGATCGCCTTCCTTTTTATCCACCGGCAGGCTTTCCCCGGTGAGCATGGATTCATCCACCGTAGAATGCCCTTCCCTGATTACTCCGTCTACCGGCACCTTTTCGCCGGGGCGAACTACCACCAGGTCGCCCACCAGCACCTCTTCCACCGGAACATCAACCTCGATGCCGCCCCGGATCACCCGGGCAGTTTTCGCCTGCAGACCGGCCAGCTTTTTCAAGGCTTCGGAGGTTTTGCCCTTGGCCCTGGCCTCCAACATCTTACCCAGCAGGATCAGGGTCAACAGCACGGCACTGCTCTCAAAATAAACATGCTGCAATCCCAATCGATGCCCCCAAAAGGTCACCACCGTGCTGTAAATATAAGCGACGCTGGTGCCCATGGCCACCAGAACCGACATATTGGCGCTGCGGTTCCTCAAGGCTGTATAAGCATCGCGGTAAAAGTGGTAACCGGCCACCAACTGTACCGGGGTGGCAAAGAAAAACTGGAACAGGGCATTGTGCAAAATATGAGGGAAAAAGCCTTCCAGGGGAGCCAGCATACCCAGCATACCGGCAAATAGCGGGGCTGAGAACACTGCCGCGAAGATAAACAGGAACCGCTGCCTTTTTATTTCCCTATCCCGCTCATCCTTTTCACGGTCGGTATAGTGATCATCGATTTTGCGTGCTTGGTAACCCAGCTTTTCCACAGCATTGACCAGGGCTGCAGCATTTACCTGGCCGGGATAATAGGTAACGGTGGCTTTTTCGGTGGCCAGGTTGACAGTGGCGTCCGCCACCCCCGGAAGGGATTTCAATCCCTTTTCAACCCTGGCGGCGCAGGCCGCGCAACTCATCCCGCCAATGGCCAGGTCCAGCTTTTCCTGCAGCACGTCAAAACCGAACTGTCTTACTTTTTCAATCATTTGTTCCGGTTTGACCAGAGCGGGGTCATAATCAACCGTGGCCTTTTCAGTGGCCAGGTTAACCCGGGCGGCACTCACCCCTTCCATCCCGGACAGCCCCCTCTCCAACCTGGCGGAGCACGCAGCGCAACTCATCCCTTTGACCGTGAACCCAATCCTGGAGAGCTCCCGCCCGTTCCCCACGCATCCCTGGGAACAGGCATTGTTATTTTCAGCCATGCTATGGATACCTCTTTCCGGTTTAACACTAAATTTGCTCGATTATAATCAATTCTTTACCTCATACCCGGCCTTTATCACTGCTTCAACCAGTTGTTCACGGGAGACGTTGCCTGTCACCACCAATTCCTTTTGTTCCAGATTCACCAGGGCTTCTTCCACGCCTGTTATTTCCCGCGCCGCCTTTTCCACCGCCATTTTGCAGTGATTGCAGCTCATGCCTTCCACCTTTAATACTGTTTTATTCATACTTTTCAAACCTCCATTAATTTTTATTGATCAGCCTGGCAATTGTTTTGGTCAATTCGGCAACAACTTCTTCATCACCGGCAATTAATTGATCCTTAATGCAAGTTCTAATGTGTTTTTCCAACAACAGCTTGGCCACCCCGGTCAGCGCGGACTGGGCCGAAGCAATTTGATTCAAGACATCGTCACAATATACTCCCTCTTCGATCATCCTTTTAATACCACGCACCTGGCCTTCAATGCGGTTAAGGCGTCTTGACAAATCGTGCACCGTTTTTTCGTCACGCCAGTGCCTGTGCTTGTTATTACCTGCGCTTTGACAGCCCGGGCATTGTTTAGGTTTTTGCTCCTCCAGTTCGCTTCACCCCCCTAAAATCAATAGTATACCCCCCTACCCTATATGTCAAGAATTATGATT
>NZ_VNHM01000019.1 GCF_008124625.1 Desulfallas thermosapovorans DSM 6562 | reverse complement strand
GGTTATCCACGCGTTACTCACCCGTCCGCCACTAGGTTTAACAAAAAGTAAGCTTCTCGTTAAACCCCGTTCGACTTGCATGTGTTAAGCACGCCGCCAGCGTTCGTCCTGAGCCAGGATCAAACTCTCCATAAAAGTTTTATGAAAAATTTAATCTTTGACTCGTTTGTGAATTACTCGTTTTAGCGCTTGCCTAAAAGCCTCTGCCGCCGCCGGTTGGCTTGGGCACCGGCTCTTAGCTTTTGCTTGACGAGGTTTGATGTGTTGAACTAGGTTCAACTTTCATCTCTTTGCACTGTTTAGTTTTCAAGGACCGTGTGGTCGTTTTTCGCGACCGGAATTGTATTGTATCACTTTGGCCAGTTTCGTGTCAATGGCAATTTGTGGTTTGCCATTTACGGCCTGTCTACCATTTTAACCAGTATTGCTCTGGTTTAGTTTATTGCACCACCGATGTGGCGGCGACATTTGTAATAATACCACTGATAAAAAACTTTTGCAACAGGTTTTTTCTTACAAAAACAATTTTAAAGAACAAACGAAGTAGCAGCGTAGCTTTATTCCTCCTCCTCTACAATCCATTCCTCATCCCAGTGCATAATCTTGCTTATCTTGCGCGAATTGCTATTAATAAAATGCGTGGCGAAGTAATCGGCGTCCCTTTCCGATTTTTCATCATCGGCAGTCAAAAAATTTGTGGCGGCCTGAAACCGATGCCTAAGCTCATGCACCAGTGCATGCAAAGAATATAACTGTTTGCTGTGCACATCATCACCATCATCTGTTTGCACAAAGATAAAAAGATAAACCGTATCGGTGGATTCGTCATAAGTTCCTTCCAATTCACCACTGAACTCATCCAGGGAAAAATTATGACACTGGGGATAGAATTTAATAATATCCAATCGCGTTTCATACACCACCAGAGTGCGTGGTTTGTAATTTTTACCCAGGAGTTTGATTATACCCTCAATTTGTTGGTTGGTAAGTATATTTTGATTGTTAATGATCCTCACAGCCATCCCCTCCTTTTTATTGTAAATTTGTAACATTTAGCATAAATGCTGAGTATGATAATTTATGCCAGGCACTTCCACATGACACCCGGGTAACAACACAGTGTAGTCCGTGGACTATACACAACCGGCATATTTTTTATTGCGCGTGAAGAAAGGATGATGCTTATGTCAACAAACAATATCCCGGGCTCGTTTAAATACCGGATTAAAGCCGGAGATACTATGTATAATTTAGCACAAAAATATAATGTTTCATTAAATAATATGCTGGCCATGAATCCAAGTATTGATTCGGACAACCTGAAAATAGGCCAGACAATTAATATGCCCCTAAATAACCCGGTTGCCACGGCAAATATAAAAGGCGGTCCCTTAAGACCGCAGATTACAGGAACGGTTAATTTTTTTGATGTTCCGGACGGCACCTGGGTATGCGCGGATATAAGCGGGCTTCCTCCATACCGACCTGCCGTGGGCAGCGCAAACCCCATAGGGCCCCATGGTTTTCATGTCCATGAATTTGGCAACTGCCAAACAGGCGATCCGGGGGATCCATTTCAAACAGCAGGCGGCCACTGGAACCCCACCAATCAACCCCACGGTAATCATGCAGGTGATTTTCCTGTTTTGTTCTCCAACCAGGGCCGTGCCAGTATGTGTTTTTTCACCAGTGCCTTTAAACCCGAACAAGTTATTGGTAAAGCAGTAATAATCCATCAAAATCCCGATGATTACAGAACCCAACCCGCCGGGAACGCCGGAAAAAGATTGGCCTGCGGGGTTATTCAACGGTTTAACGGCTAAACCTTGTACCGCTTATTGTTCATAACCAGTCTCGTTTTTAACGAAGATCAGAGTGCCGGCATACAGGCCGTTGCCGTCCAGCACGGGCAGCAGTTCACAAAGGACACCGGACCAGGTAAGTTTTTCCCTAACCATATGGGTGGAGCCGATATGCTTTTCCACCAGAGAGGTAAGTTCCGTGCTTACCTCGTCAATTTTCATGCCATCATCCAGGTTGCCCAAGTAATACCTGGCCATCATATTACAAGCTACTATTCTGCCTTCCCGGTCTACGAAAACCAGCCCATCCTGCAGGTGTTCAAAAACCCTGCCCATTGCCTTTCGGCAAAGACTTTCCCGCTCCCTGTCCGGGCCGATAACCACCAGTGAGCCGAGCATTTTACCGTTTTTAATAATGGGTGAACGAATGATATCCAGCAAGCTGTCGGACTTTTTTAAGGTCATCTTGCCACCGGCTTCGTCCACAGGACCGATCAAGTCCTCCAGCGCAGTTTTGCCGGGGGTTATTTTTTTACCGTCGAAAATTTGATAAACCGCATTGTTGGCAAACACAAGCCCGCCGTTATTATTGGTCAGGATGATTCCTTCCTGCAGGTTGTTGAAAACGTTAAAGTTTATATCATCAAAGTAAGAGTTTACATTATTGATATTGGCGGCCTCAACGATAAAGTGATAGATTAGGAAATACAGGGCGAATAGCAAAAGCATGATCACCATAATACGGTAGGTATCAAAGTGGTCGTCCCTGAAAAAAAACAATACCTGCAGATCTGACCCGGCGAGGGCGGTCCTTTGTACATTGTACTTGGTACCGGCGGCACTGTAACTGGTGCGATCGGCCGGGAATTCGGTCAACCCGGGAGCAGTAAAGGGCCATACCACCAACCTGTTGTCATCGTCCACCAGGGCTATTTTCATTTTATCAGTGGTGTACCGCAAAAGAAATTTTTGCTGCAGGTCATTAATGCGGTAAAAAACCAGCAAATAGCGTTCCGGGTTAAGATCCTCCGCTAACCGGACCGCCACCGCCACCTCGCTGACCCTCCCCCCCTGGTTAATGGTAAAGGAATAAGGCCGTCCCTGGCGGGCTTGTTTGAACTCCTTACGAGGGTATATGTAACCCTCTCCCTCCCGCAGTGAGTACAGTACCTTTCCAGCTTCGTTTAAAATTTTGATATCCACCACCCGGTTATTGATGGAAGCCATACCAGCCAGCATTGATTCATCCCGGCTGTTATCGCCGGTAAGCCTGGTGGCAACAATATCGGTATACAGCTCCAGTTCATGCTGAAATGACTGCATTTCACCCAGCACGATGCGCTGGATATTATTTTCGTAGTCCACCATAATGTTCTTTAGGAACCTGAACTCCAGTACAAAGAATATGATTATTAATGATATAAAAAAAATTACGGCCAAAATGGCCATTATTTTGGTGGCATTGTCAAACCTTTCGGCCACGTGCTACAGCCCTCCGTTTCACCGGCCTTATTCAATCAGACCCTTTTTAACCGCAGCCGCCAAAGCTTCCTCCACCGTTTCCACTCCCAGTTTGGTGCAAATACCCTTGATCCTGCGCCGCAAGGTGGACAGGCTCATGAACAGGGATGCGGCTACGTCCTTTTGCGTTTCACCTGCAGCAATCATCTGCAGCACCCGGGTCTCAACATCGGTGAGACCCGTTTGGGGGAGTTTCATAATCACATCCAGACCCAGCCCGGGATACAGGTAATGTCCATCCCGGACGGTAATATCAATGGCCGATTTTATTTCCTCAAAGGAGGCATACTTGGGGATAAAACCATGTACGCCACAGTCCAGCGCCTTTCTGATGAAATACGCGTCATCGTAGGTGGTCAGGGCAATAAACTTTAACCGCGGGTTACTTTTGCTCATCACCCGGCACAATTCCAGCCCGTCACCGTCGGGCAGCTTAATGTCCAGCAAAACCACATCGACATTATTGTTAAGCTTCTCCATGGCCTCCGCGCAGGTCCCGGCTTCCGCCGTTACCGACAGGCCCTCTTCCATTTCAATCAATCTCTTTAAACCCTGTCTGACAATATTATGATCTTCCACCAGCATAATATTAATTTTGCTCATCGTTATCTCCCCCTGCGGTCGCGGGAACAGTCAGAGTCAAGGTGAAACCGTTTGGCCCGCTCTGGTATACCAAATCCCCACCGATTAAATTGGCCCTTTCCTTCATCCCCCATAAGCCGTTACCCATAACCAGCTCTTCCGGTGGAGTACCGTTGTCCGTGATTTCCACCTGTAAAGACCCGTCGGATTCCTTGAAATAAATATCCACCTCACCGGCACTGCTGTGCTTGATCACATTGGCCAGAGCCTCCTGAATAATCCGGTACACAATAATTTCCTCGTTTTTACCCAGACTCAAAGCCCGGTTATGGTAATAAAGGTACACTTTGATACCGTGTAGCTGTTCAAACCTGCCGGCATAAGACTCCAGGGCGGCCAGGAGGCCCACACGGTCAATCAGGTAGGGGTGGATGTCGTTCATAATACCGCGCATATCCATCGCAGCGGCCTGGCACCTGGACCTGAGCCGGACCAGATCCTGGTACAGATCGCCGGATACCTTTTGGACCCCGGATTTAAGCATGTAATCAAGGGCGTGGATAATGGCCGACATGTTGCGCCCCACCCAGTCATGTATTTCAATGGATATTTTCTTTCGCTCCGCCTCAATGGCGTCAAATAAAAATCTTTTGTCCCGTTGGATTTCCAATGGATATGCAACCATCAGCGCCCCGGACAAACCACCGGCATAAAACAATGGATGGTAGTCCACCTTAAGCAAATGCTTCTGTGCCTCGGAATTAACAACAACCTGGTTATTAACCACCGCCTTGCCTTTTAAAGCTACATCCGGCAGGGGCGCCAGCAAGCCCTGAAGCAGGGGAAACCGCACCAGGGCCTGTTCAAGGGGCACACCGTTGATATCACCGGCGTTTACCTGCAATAGATTTTCCGCCGCCGGGTTAATATCAGTAACCATACCGCGACGATCAACGACCACCAGGGCTTCGCCGGCCAAATAAGCAAATTGGCTCAACCGGTTATATTTCACCAGCAGTGGGCGGACCACCTGACTTACGCCGTAAGCCAACAGCAACAGCGCCACAACGGCCAGAAAAACGGTGAATGTCCGGGTGCTGTTTTCCATACCAGTAGCCAGGGAAATATTGTGCCAGGTTTCATCCTGCAGGGCGGACAAAGAAGTACCTGCCACATCCAGCAGTTCAGCGGCCAGCGGCTCGCATCTATCACGATAATACTCCATATACCCTGCTTGCCCTGATTCCATCAGTGGTATAAATTCATTTCTGTAGCGGGTACTGTAAGCTTCGGTCAATTCAACTATTTTCTGCAGCGCCTCCTTACCGGCCCCGGAGGTATTGCGGTTATACATCTCAATTCCTTTGGTAACCACCGCAATGCCTTGCCTATCAAACTCTTCCAAATAATGACTATCTTTAAGCAATGCGTAAGCCCTGGCCGCTGAAACCAGACCTTCGACATCCCGGGCCAGTTCCTGATGCTCGCTCAGGTGGGCAAAATTTTCGCTGACATCTTTAACCCTTACCGGTGTCGTCAGTGAATCATAAAGGTACATTGCAGGTATAAGTAATAATATAAATACAAAGGCTCCGGACCAGTAACGAAACCGGTTTATTTCTTGCACTTTTTCAAATCACCCTTGTCCAACTTTTTAAAAGTTTAGTTTTCGTTACACGTACACATAACCCTGCTAGAAATAACCACTATCTGAAAATAATAGTCAAAATTGAATTAAAGTATTCACCAAAATGGACTATTTAGTGCAACTTGGCGAATAAACCATTCATTTTGACCATGCAGCATTGCCTACCGTCAACCCTTAGCTTATATTGTGGGCACTGCAATTATTAGTAAATACTATTAGCAATATAGAGCATGGCACGGGGATGTTTCCCAAAGATGCACCAGCGGAACTTTGGAGGAATACCATGGCTGATTACACTGAAAAAAGCACCACGGGCTTTTATCCCAAAGCCCTCAGGGTCATACCCGGCCTTTTATTAATGTTCTTAATTGCCGCCCTGTGCATGGGCACCAAAGACCTGGGCCTGCCCCGGTGGATCGGACTGGAGGGTATAATTAAGGAAACCTCCCATTACCTGGGCAATGTATTAAAGATTAATTATGTCCTTCTGGTCATTTTAATCGGCATGGTCATTCGCAATACCATCGGCATCCCGTCCTGGGCCGTGGAAGGAGTTCAAACATCCCGCCTGTTTATTAAAATAGGGGTAATCCTGCTGGGTACGCTTTACAGTCTGGCCGAGGTGGCCACACTGGGAGCCACCTCGGTACTATTGGTTCTGTCCTTTGTTTTTTGTACCATTGTATTTGTTATGTGGCTGGGTAAACGCCTGAATATGCCTACATCTTCAACAGCCTGCCTGGCGGCCGGCATGGGCGTATGCGGTATATCCGCCATTGTTGCAGTTGCCCCGGTGGTAAGGGGTAAGGGGGAAGATGTTGCCTATTCCATTGCCACCATATTAACCTTTGGACTGGTTTGCATGTTCACCTTTCCCTTCCTGGGACACCTGATGGTTTTGTCAAGCGAACAGTTCGGAGCCTGGGCCGGCACAGGCATCCTGAACTCCGGTCAGGTACTGGCGGCCGCCCTGGCCTTCGACCCGGGCACAACGGAGACTCCCTCGGTCAGCCTTAAGGTGGGCGAGGTTTACAACCTGACCAGAGTGATATTTCTGCCCCTGGTGGTACTGGTTATTGCCCTGTATTACTCCAAAACAGCCGGTACCCTGGAAGAACGGGGCGCGAACGTACAAGCCGGTTCCTTCCTCTCCAGGTTCCCCCTTTTCGTGGTGGGATTTATCGTTACAGTTATTCTGACCACCTTTGGTGCCTTCGGCTCCACTGAGCCGGCTTCGGAGGAACTTAAGATGTTTCGGGTTCTGTACAGCTGGTTCTTTGCCATCGGCCTGGCCGGTTTGGGGCTGCAGATTTCCTTTACTGAAATGAAAAAGGCAGGAGGCCAACCACTAATAATAGGAACCGTCGCCGGACTGCTAAAAGCCGTTGGCTCGCTGATTGTGGTATTACTGGTGATCGATTAATAGACGTGGGAAGGTGGTATAACCATGCCTGAAAATAAAACAGAAGCTAACCGGGTCAAGGAAACGGATAAACTTTCGCTGTTTGCCAGCGAACGCCATGAGGACCTTGCTGCCATGGCCGGTGCGGCACTGGTAATGGTGCTGGTTTTAACATTTCTATAATCATAAAAAGGGTTACCCATGGGCAAGCAAATTATTTTCGTCACCGACGGCTCCCCTTCTGCCGATCGGGCCGGGGCCATGGCTTTGGATATGGCGGCGCTAATGAAGATAAACATCAAGGCTCTGTACATCCTGGACCGGGGTTGGGGCAGCTTACTGGGTGATGAATGGATTAACACCTCCGAAACCAGGATGAAGTTCTTCCACTGGTTCGAAGGGGAGCTTAAAGACCGGGCCGGGCAAGTGTTGGAGGAGTTTCGCAACCGGGCGCAAGCAAGGGGAATACCGGTGGAAACCGAAATTGTAACGGGCAATACCTTAAAGGTTATCTCCCGCCTGGCCAGTGAGCCCGACACCAGCCTGTTGGTTTTACCCAACCCCAACTCAACCAAACCGGCCGCAGCCGCAGGTCTCAAGTTCAATATCCGGCACCTGGCCCAAAAAATACAATGCCCCTTATTGTTGGGTCCCCGGGAGCCTTTCTAAGAAAGAAGATTTGGTTCGGGTGGGGTTTAACCCGTACGTTGGGGACATACTTCCGACCCCGATGCCATGCCCCCTCGAGAAGAGGTGCGTCCCCCGGCCGCTAAACTTTAGTCGCACTTATTTCGAGTTTATCGTCGCTAAGACTCTCGCCTCTATAGGCGGGAGTCTTAGCGACGATAATCGAGATTAAACAAAACAAGACCGGTATAATTTGCCGGTCTTGTTTATGTTACTTTACTACCCTATACCACCCATTTAGCCAGTTTATCAGGGTAAATAACCCGTATTGCCCTGCCTTCGTATACAATGCTTTTCTCCTGTTTAAAGGTGTTTAGCAGTGAAGTTACCGTTTGCCGGGAAGTGCCCACCATATTGGCTATCTCCTCGTGGGTAATATTTAAGTTTAAACAGGTTCCATTGATGGTCTTTTGCCCCATCCGCTCACCCATCCGCATCAGCATCAGGGCCAGCCTGCCGGGGGCCTGGGTACAAACCAGTTCATAATTGAGCGCTTCGGCCTCACGCATCCTGGCCCCCAGCAATTTAGCCACTTTAATGGCCAAAAAAGAATGTTGCTCCATCAGTTCCTCAAAATCTTGCCTGGTTATAATTACCATCGATACCTTGCCAATGGTGCATGCAAAACACGTCCGGTTAATGCCCAGTATTGCCTCGGACAGGCCCATTAATTCCCCGGGATTGCGAATACTACCCACCGAAACTTTTTTTCCTTCAGCGGAAAGCCGGTACATATTTACCCATCCGCTTTCGATCAGGTATACCCGGTCGGAAATATCACCCGCGGTAAATACCGTATGTTTCGCGGGATATTGTATTGTTGTGCCGGCCTTTCTGATGAGCATCTTCTCCATGTCATTTAACACCAGGTTTGACCTTGGTATACTGTCACGCATAGTTATTCTCCCCTTAAACAAATGCATGATATTCCAAATTCTTTTAGCATTGCCATAATTATCGACGTTTTATTATCGTTTATTGCAAGAGCTATAAATAATAGCCAAAAAATATAACTTTATAAAAATTATATAATGGTTGATTTCCTTTGGCCAATCGGCATTTGTAATTTTTATCATAACCGCCCCTTATAACAGAACCTCTTCCCTTTCACCAATATGTAGTCATCATTTCTATAATTAATCACTCAATTTCCTCACTTTTCCTAGTTTTTCAGCATATATTTAATTTAACGTATATTATTAATACAAATATCTTTGGTCAACCAGCGAACTGTCTTGCAATTTGTGAGAAAGGGGGTCTTGAAGTAATGCCCATTCAATATTTCTACAGCGAGCCTGATAATGTTTTATGCGTCAAAGTAAAGGTTCCAGTGGTTCTGGCAGAAGTGGAAGTACAGGTTGTTGTGGATAACATCGCCACATTGCCCGAAGTGGCGCAAAAAATTGACCATATTGATGCACGCCTGGATGATTTCGAAGCCAGGCCGGTTTTCGTACACGAAAACGGAGACCGGTGGATTAGCGTTATTGAAGAAGAGGGCTGGGAAAGGTTCGGCTGGCACCGTAAACAACACCGCCAGCCAGTGGTGAAGAAGGTGCTTATCAGCGGCACGCTGCACAAGCAAATATATTATGTGGATAAAAACGATCACGTTAAACACATCGGGGAAGACATACCCTTTACCAAGGAAGTAACCCTGGATGCGGCTCAGCCCGTGGTGGACGAAAATGACGTCTTTGTTCAACTTCACCACAAAAAAATAGACATGCGTTGGAGCCTGAGGCGAGGTTCCAGGCTGTCCCAGACCGGGGTAATGATTTTCCGGGTTAAAGTGGTTGAAGAGAGGCAAATTTTCGTGCAGGTTTGTCCGAAGTTAAACGAAAGGTGTCCCCGGGGTATAAATCTCATTAGAGACGGCGGCCTAACCGCCTGGGCCACTGATACCGTACCCATCTTCTGGAGCGGCAGTAACATTTTGCGCTTTGGCAGTGCACTGTTGGGAGCCGACCCCAGCGAACCAGCTGCTTTGTTCCAAACCATTGACCGGTCCTTCCCTGGTATCTCCCCCGATGGCCGGTACCGCCTGTGTTTTGATGCCAGGGAAATCCCCGGGTATAAAGAGGCACAGCAGGGAACGGCCTCCTATACCCTTACAGCGGAAGTACTGATGTTTGATCAATCCGGCAATATCATCTCCAGTGAAACCCGGAGTTGGAATGCCAGCCAAATTCCCGACGATAACTTTACCAATCTATGCTTCAACGGTACAACGCCCGGGGAGACCACTGAAGTATTGGTGCGTTTCAGCTTTGTACCCATTAATTCCGGCAACAATCCCCGGGGGATGTGGCCACCGCCATGCAAGCCAGGACCACCATGTAAACCGTCTCCGCCACCATGTGTACCACCACCATGCAAACCGGAACCCCCGTGCGTGCCGGAACCTCCCTGCAAACCTGAACCACCACCGGCACCGGTCGTACCGGTAAACACCAGCGCCGTAGTCATCGACAATGTCACCCTGATGTGCATGGGGTTATTAACCTAAAGCTGCCGGCAATTTACATTTGCTTTATTATAAACTAAAACATATACCAGGACCGGGCCCAAGGCCCGGTCCTGTCGCCGGCACGGGGTGCTCCCGGCCAACCCCAAGCGCTGTAAACTATTAACTTTCAACATCATTACGCAATTTTAAATTTAACCACCCCGCGCTGCATTTCATCCGCCATGTTGGCCAAATTCTGGGCAGCTTCGGTCACCTGTTCAATGGCCGTGGCAATTTGCTCGGCGGCACCGCTGAGCTGCTGGACATCCTCGCTGGCCTTTTGGGAACTGGCGGCGGCACCTTTAATCATCCCCATGCTTTTTTCCATGGCCTCAACAATTTGATTCAATGCCTTACCGGCCTGTTCCGCCACCTGCACTCCATCGCTGACTTCAGCTGTTCCGTGCTCAATTGCCTTTACGGCTTCCCCTACTCCGGACTGTATATCTTTAACCAACAGCGTAATTTCATTGGCAGCACCGGCCGACTGTTCAGCCAGCTTGCGCACATCCTCTGCCACCACAGCAAATCCCCGGCCCTGCTCACCGGCCCGGGCAGCTTCAATGGCAGCATTTAAGGCCAGCAAATTAGTCCGGTCAGCAATATTGGTAATGGTGCTGATAATCTCACCGATCCGGTTGGATTGCTCGCTGAGCATGTGCACCGCCCGGGACACATTACCAGCGGCTGCAGCAATGGATTTTATCTTATCCACGGTTTTTTGTACCGCCTGATTGCCCTCCTCAGCCATGATCCGCACCTGCTCCGATTCCCTGGCGGCCCCTGCCAGGTCTTGCGCCCCCCCGGCTGACGCAACCGATACCTGGCTGGCGGTACCGGCCACTTCTTCAACGGCTGCACTAACCTCTTCACTGGAGGATACCAGTTCCTGGCTGAAATCCGCCAGCCGCCTGGAACAACCCTTTACGTTGGAGATCATATCACTTAAATTATGCACCATCGTGGCCAATGCCTCAGCTAAAACTCCAACCTCGTCCTTACTTTTCACTCTTATAACGGGCTGTGTTAAGTCTCCACCCGCCACGGCTCCCACCACTGCGCTGAGTTTGGACAAAGGCCGGGTAATATAGGTGGTGATGACCAAAGTAACTATGAGCACCACCAAAACAGCGATAACGGCCTGAATCTGCATATAGCGCAATTCACGGGTCATCCCGGCAATTACTTCCGAGCGGTCATTAATTATCTTTATATAACCAACCGGCTGGCCACTATAGTCTTCCAGGGGAATGATCAGGGCCGCTTTGCGATCATTGTCCACATATATGGTTCTAGTTTCTTTAGACGATAAAATGGTGTTAATATCACTTTCACTGACTGGATAGGGATCCTCTCCAGCTGTGGCCACCAGCAACCCTTCCTGTTCCTCCCAGGCCACTCCGGAAGCAGGTTTACCGTATATGTAATAATCCCCGCCCATTTGTTGTTGCCACTTCTCCAGTAAGGTGGCATTAAGGCCCGGTCCATATTCCACGCTGCCCACCTGGTCACCTTGAAAGAAAACCGGTAGTACCACCCGGAAGCCAAATCCACCCTTGCCCTCCTCCAGGCCCTGGACAATGTTGCCGGTACTGTTGCATTCCAGTACCGTGTGCCGAAACGAGGACAGGTCGTCGCCGTACTGGTCCGGTGCATGTAACCGCAAAAAAGAGGTGGCCGGAGCCAGGTGAAATTGGAATTGTTCTATACCTTCCCGGCTGACCCTTTCATATATAGGCATGGTTAAGTTTTGCAACCTTTCACGGTCCCGCCGGGCAAAGGCTTCTTGGATTTCCGGATTGGCCGCCACCGATTCCAGGCCCAGCTTGGCCTGATTGAAAATATTGTTCATATCCGCCAACACCCGCTGGGCAACCAGTTCATACTTTTCGCCCTCTTGTTCCAACTGCAAATGCACCTTGCTCTTATAATCCTGGTAAATCAACAGCAATAAGACCAGCGAAATAATTAGGGTTACCGGCGCAATAATTTTTAACCGGATACTTTTACCCATGACCCCCTCCTTGCAAAATAAAAAAATAGCTGACCTGTAATCAGTTTGCCTTGAATCCAGAGCCCCCCCTTACCATAAAGTACATAATTCACCAAAATATCTTTATATCTTACATGAAATTATCAAATAATAACTTTAGTTAATGTCAGCAATCCGACGCTCAGAATGTCATATACACGACAATGAACTATGGGAATTTCAGCAATCATGCTGACTGCAATAACACAGGTCCAAACCCGTAAAAAACTATCCTCTCCCCACCAGCACTGTTGAAAATAACACCCAAAAGGAGTAATATCATGTAGGTAAATAAACAACGCAGGACGCCTGGAAAGGATACAAGCATGGAAAAGAACATGATTCGCAATTTAGCCATTATCGCCCACGTTGACCACGGCAAAACCACCCTGGTGGACGGCATGCTTAAACAAAGCGGCGTTTTTCATGAAAAGCAGGTCATTGAAGAGCGCGTCATGGACCGCAATGAATTGGAGCGGGAGCGGGGTATCACCATTATGGCCAAGAATACCGCGGTGCAGTACGGCCAGCATAAGCTTAATATCGTGGACACCCCAGGCCATGCCGACTTTGGCGGCGAAGTGGAACGCATTGTCCAGATGGTGGACGGGGTTTTGCTATTGGTGGACGCCTTTGAAGGCCCCATGCCTCAGACTCGTTTTGTACTGCGCAAAGCACTGGAAGCCGGCCTGGCCCCTATTGTAGTGATAAATAAAATAGACCGGCTGCATGCCCGGCCCGGAGAAGTACTAGATGAAGTACTGGATTTATTTATTGAGCTGGAGGCCAGCGACGACCAGCTGGAATTTCCGGTCATTTACACCAATGCCCGCACCGGTACGGCCACCCTGGACCCTAGCATCCCGGGGCGGGACTTAAAGCCGCTCTTTGACATTATCGTGCAGAGAATCCCTGCCCCCAAGGGCGAACCACATGCCCCTTTGCAGCTGGGCGTCACCTTGATTGATTACGACCCCTACCTGGGCAGGCAGGCCATTGGCCGCATCCATAACGGCACCATCAGTCTAAAGCAGGAAGTTGCCGTGCTCAAACCCGGCGGTGAGATGCAGCGACAGCGGGTAACCGGGCTGTTTGTCTTCAGCGGGCTGAAAAAGGTCCCCGTGGAGAAAGCCGTTACCGGAGACATAGTGGTGGTAACCGGCCTTTTGGATATTAACGTGGGCAACACCATAGCCGACCCGGAGAATCCCGTACCCTTAAGCTTTGTAAACATTGACGAGCCCACTATGGCGGTGGCCTTTCATGTCAATAAAAGCCCCTTTGCCGGGCAGGAGGGCACTTACGTCACTTCCCGCAAACTGGGCGAAAGGCTTTTTCGGGAATCGGAATCGGACGTCAGCCTGCGCGTGGCCGCTACCGGTACACCGGACACATTTTTGGTATCCGGCCGGGGCGAGTTGCACCTTTCCATATTGATAGAGAACCTGCGCCGGGAGGGTTATGAGTTTGAAATCTCCCGCCCGCAAGTGGTGGAGCGAATCATCGACGGGGTGAGAAGTGAACCGGTGGAGGAATTGACCTTGGATATACCGGAGGAATACGTTGGTATCGTCATGGAGCGCCTGGGACCCCGCAAAAGCGAACTGATCAACATGCAGCACAAAGGTGACGGGCGGGTGCGCCTGGTCTTCCACATACCCACCCGGGGACTGTTCGGCTACCGCTCCGAATTCATGACCGACACCAAAGGACTGGGTATTATCCACCATGCATTTCACCATTACGCACCATACCAGGGCGAAATTTATACCCGGTCCCGGGGATCGCTGGTAGCCTTTGAAACTGGCGAAAGCACCACTTACGGGCTGGAAAACGCCCAGGAACGAGGAGAACTGTTCATCGGACCAGGTGTACCGGTTTACCGGGGTATGGTGGTGGGTGAACATGCCCGGCCTGGGGACCTGGTGATAAACGTATGTAAAAAGAAACAACTGTCCAACATACGCAGTTCCACCGCCGAGATTTCAACTAAATTAACTCCGCCACGGCCTATGAGCCTGGAACAGTGCATGGAGTTTATCGCCGACGATGAACTGCTGGAAGTAACTCCAAAATCGCTGCGCATGCGCAAGCAATCAGTTTAATAGTCCCATAAAAAAAATTATCCCGCCCCAAAAAGGGCGGGAGGTTTCTAGGACCTGCCATAACGCGATCATTAATTGTAAGCACAACCACAAACTCTATACTCACCGGATATAATGCGCTTTTGAAATTCCTGACCATACGGAATGACAACTTTCGGCTGCAACTTTACTTTTTTACCGTCTTCCAAATTAGACAGCAAATCTATTAACCGGTCGAGCAATGTGTCACCGGTATACAGCTTACCCAGCCGGGTCAAAAAATCAAAATCCACAGGCCTTTGTGCAAACAGCCTGGCCCAGTAATGTTTTTCATAATAATTACTTAGTAGTTCCAAATTTTGAGCCAACAACTCATTTATTACATCCAGCGTTTCTTCATGTTCCAACACCAGTGCTATCTGCACAAAAAAACTATACATAAACCGTTTGATTTCAAAACCGTTGGCATGAAATCCCCTATCAATGCAAATTCCCTTTTCCGACAGGGCCCGCCTTTTATGGCCGGTGATAATAATATGATCAATCAATTTAATACCCAGTAACGCCAGCTGCCACTTTAACAGCTCGGTGGCGGCAATATCATCCTCGGACGGAACAACTTCTCCATGCCAGGGCAGTGTGGGGTGGTTATGCACCACCAGCGCATCTTTAAATGGAACCCTATAATTGTCAATAGCATTAATAATACTGCACATCGAAGGCGCCATGGCACATGTTTTACTGCAACACGGCCCACACAGCACCCGGATATTTAGATTCTCATCGTATAACACTAAAACTGCTTGCTCCAAAAACCTGGTGCTGATTCTCCTTACTTCCTCAATGCTAAAAATATCCACTCCGTTACATACCTGTTCGCAGGTTGCTTCTTTGGGGGGAAGCACTTTATATCCCTCGCTTCCTGACCAGCATCCCTACCACAGCTCAGTTTTAACCATTACTACTTTTTACATATATCATAGCATGCAACGGGTGTAATGACAATGAAATTTTGAAATTATGTAAAATTATTAATGCCGGCCATAATGGTTTCGTGACAAAACTGGGCCGCCCGGGCACCCCTTTGCAGCAAAACCAGCAACTGCTGTCGCTCCAGCCCGGCATCCCCCTGCCACGAACGCACATCCTCCATCAACAGGGCCAGTGCCCGGGGATCCCGGGCCAGTTCCATAAAAATAAACTCGGCCAGTTCCCGGTCAGCCAAAGCCAGGGGCATTTCCAGCACCCGGTGGTCCCCGCCGGGGCCGCACAGGCAGCGCACCCAGGCCGCTGCGGCAGCACCCAGGGCATCTTCCACCAGCGCCTCCAACATGGCCGCACTTTCCCGTACCTGGGTACCGGCCGGCGTGTGTAAAACCACCCGGGCCTTTTTACCGGATGACTGTTTTTTCACCTGCAGCAGCACAGCCAGTAACCATTTTAGGTCACTGAATTCACCGCTATCCGGCAACCACCGGGCCAAATCGCTGTGCAGTAAATTAAGCAACGCGCCATATTCATCCTGATCCATTAAATGTTCCACCAGTTTGTCCCGCTCAAAACAAGCACTAATAGATACCGCCTGTTTTTTTAAGGGCAACAGAGACAGCGTTACCAGCAGTTCCGCCCTTTGGCTCAAACACCCGGGAGCCTCGGCCCGCCCGGCCCACTGTTTGGCCAGCCAGGGCTGCTCAGCGACACGCTTATGGTCAACCAGCACACCGTCATCCACTTCACTGCTATCCTTTGGCTCAGTTATCCGTTTAATACCCATGCAAACTTCCTCTCTTCCCGTCCATTTAAAAAAAGACCGCACGGGCCACACTGCCCAGCAAATACAAAAGGACCAGAAAACATAACCCGTAACCAATCAGCCGCTCAATTATAGTTTCTTCCTTTTCCAAGGCAAACATAACCCTGTCCACAAAGCTAACTTTCGGCCCTTTTTCACTACCAATTTTGGTATTGACTTCCAAACCAGCCGGAATAACCCTTTTCAACCCGGTTATATGCTCCGCTGCGTGCCCGGTTTTATTTCCGTCAACGGTAACTGCCCGCCCATAATTTTGCCGCATGACGGTATCAAACTGCATTGATATACCCCCTGTCGCCCATCTGGAACAACTGTTTGCATACATTATATGCCCGGGGATTGCATGACGTCAATAGTAAAATAAAATATATGTTCTATAAATACTTGACCTATATATTTTGGGAACCGGGTTGTTTCGCCCGGGACTTATCTTTACCCTGGTAATTTTCCTCGGAACATACCCGGACCCCCTCCCTGATCAACAGGGCGGCGGTACAGCCACAGCCGGGGACCCTCCGGCCACTAAAGGTTCCATCGTAAATCACGGTACTGCCACAGGATGGACTGCGCTCCTTTAATATAGCCATGCGTGCGCCTGTTTTCCTGGCTACGGCCAGCACTTCGGCGGCTCCCTGTAAAAAGGCGGCCGTTTTATCCGCTCCCTTGTCGGTGAGCACCCTGGCCCTGCCGTCCAGCACATCAAAACCGTCACCGCCCACAATTTCATTGGGGTCCCGGGGTACAGGCAGACCACCCAGCACCTCCGGGCAAACGGGTACCGCCTTACCATCCTCCACCAGCTTGCGTAATGCCGGGTAATCAAATCCATCTCCGCAATACCGGCATTTTTCCCCGGCCAAACAGGCACTGATAATAATCATTAATATGCATTGCCCCCTCTTGACCACCGACCACTGGTCACGCGACCACCTTTATATTCAGCCATGGTCAATCAACATTATTTTTTCCCGCCTTGATAATTTTTTAATGGCTATTTCCCTGCGCAAAGCACTGCTTTTGTCCGGCAGCACCTCATAGTAAACCAGCGTCACCGGGAGGCGGGATCTGGTATATTTACTGGCCTGACCCAGGTTGTGCTTTTGCAGCCGCACGGTCAAATTGGTGGTACAACCGGTATAATAGGTGTCGTCGGCACAGCTTAATATATATACATAATACATAACACTGTTATCATACAACAGTACCTGACCTTTGACAATAAAATATTGACCGGTTATTTATCATATATTAATATACTAATTAAGGAGGGAGGCAATCATGGCTCAAATTAAATACATTTGCAAACAGTGCACCAAAGTTTTTACGTTCAAATACCTGTTTATAAAGCCCCGGCGGGTAAACTGCCCGCATTGCGGCAGTACTAATGTACGGGAAGACAAAAAAACAAATTGCGGTTGTTCAAAGAATGGCCGGTTCACCTGAGGTTAAACCACCGGGAAGCGGCGCTTCCAGATAAATACTACCCGTCCGGTCACGGAATTTTGTCCATTATTTTATTATTTAACACTGGACCATGACACCTATTTATGGTAATATATTACAAAAATTACCATAGGAGATGGTTGAATGATCGATATGGTAGAAGAATATACCGAGTATGATATTGCACCCCTTACCCCGGCCTTGAATGAATTTAGCAGGTATGTCCAGCAAGCAATGGCGGGCATCAATTCCGACGCACTGAATAACCGCTTGATGCTGGAAGCCGCCATATATGGTTACCTGGTACAAACCCTGGATAAATACGGCATGCGCACATTTGGCCTGGCCACCGCTATAAAAAAATATTTTAGCTATTTTGTTGTGGAAGTAATACTAAATGCCCCCGAGCCCAAAACAATAAAGGAGATACGAATACCCGTACGCTAATGCACTTCAGAAACGCATACCAATAATAAATGGCGAGGTGCTTCGGCCCTCGCCACCAACTTGATAGCAGCACCAAAATTGCAGGAATACCGGTTTGGCGAACCGGTTCAACTATCAATTTGCATGGCTGTCACCACAATATAATCCTTATCCCCGATACCCCTGACCGACAGGGTGTCTGCTTTTTCATCCCAGGTGAGCAGTACATCAACACCTCCGGAGCAGTTTATATTCTTTAAATCCACTCTGGCCTGGCGCATCCAATCCTCCGTAAGGTGTACAAAAACCAACTCGAATACATTGCTACGGAAGAACTTAAACCGCGATTCACCCACCAGTGTATAAAAAACTGTTACATCCTTGACCTTTTCATCAAAAATACGCTGGTCAGTCAATTGAAAACTTATCCTTCCGGCCTTCTCCATGTCCTCAGTTAACAGGCCGGCTATATCTAAAGACACCTTAATCCCCCCTCGGATTTACTTTAATCTCTTAACTCCCTACATTCACAATAACCATCCAGACCCCCATGCCGCCAACGCGGCACCGGCAAAGGATAAATATTACCTAACGCTATGCTCTGGATAGTTGATAAAAGATATGACTGGCAGCTCAGTGTCCTAAAAAGCAACTGCCCCCGATAAATTCCCTGATAATGGAGTTGGATGGCACCTCATCCGCTGCCAGGGGTTCAAAATAGCCCAGAAAACGTTTCAAGCGCCGCACCATGGCATATTCACGATTTTCCCGCCCAACCATGTTTAAGACCGGTTCCACGTAACCCTTCAGCACGGCTAATTCATATATTAGAGCCGAATTAAACATAACATCGGCGCTCTCCTGGAACGGGAATATATGCCGTTCTTCACCACGCCGCACCGACGGCCACCGGCGAATGGTCTCCACTGCGGAATACCCGCGGTGATGATAATCCCGCACTGTCCGGCGCAATATCCGCAAATAGGTGGTGGGAATCCAGTTGTGGTTGTCCAGGTTAATTTGGGTCAGGGCACTAACATATATTTTAAACTTCCGCCCCTTGGGAATAGAAGCCGTCAGCAAGTCATTCAGACCGTGAATACCTTCCACAATAAGCAAATCCCGGGGACCCAGCTTTAAAGTTTTATATGTGTCACTTCGTTTACCGGACAGAAAATCATAGGTGGGCATTTGCACCTCTTCACCCTGAATCAAACTAATTAAATGTTCATTGAACAATTCCCTGTCGATGGCATCAATGCACTCGAAGTCATATTCACCGTGTTCATCCCGGGGGGTTAACTCCCGGTCCACAAAGTAATCATCCAAAGATATGGGTACCGGTCTGATACCGTGAATGCGCAACTGCACACCCAGGCGCTGGGCAAAGGTAGTTTTACCCGATGAAGAAGGACCTGCTATCAGCACTATGCGAATCAAGTCCAGGTTATCGGCTATTTGATCAGCAATCTGCCCGATCTTTTTTTCATGAAAGGCCTCGGCCACCCGGATCAAGTCACCCCCTTTACCTTGCAGTATTAACTCATTCAGTTCCACCAGATTATGTGCTTGCAATATACGGCTCCATTTTTCAGACTCATAATAAATATTAGCCAATTTCCCCTGCTCTACATATTCGGGTATCACGGTGGGGTTTTCTTTACGGGGCAATTCCAAGATAAAACCGGGCATGTAATACCGCAGCCTGAACACACCAAGGCAACCGGTATCGGGCACCATGTTACCGTAAGTAAAATCTTTAAACCAGCCGCAGGTATGCACCCATATGGTGGAGGACCTGCGGTAACGCAGCAGATCCAGTTTTTCCGCCTGGTTGGTACTCAATAACAGTTTTTTCATTTCTTCTTTGGGCACCGGATCTATAACCACGGGTTCATTGGCACGGACAATTTCAAACATGCGCGCTTCAATTTGCTCCACATCGGCCTTGCGCAGGGGACGACTGTAATCAACTTCGCCATAGACACCATTACCCAGGGTATGCTCCATCCTCACCCGGCATCCCGGTAAAATTTCGCTGGCGGCCCTCACCAGCAACATCACCAGGCTGCGGGTATACACCCGCATACCATCATCGGACTCCAGGTCAACGAATTCAATGGTGCTGTTTTGATGGACATTCCAGCGCAAGCCCACCAGTACATTGTTAACCATGGCGGCAACCACGGGGGATCTGCGCTGAACAGTGTCATATTTCAATAATTCCTGCAAAGAAATACCGGGCGGTACCTCAAAAGACCCGGCGTTTGCTATATATACCCTAATCCTTTCAACACCGTCGGTTATGGCATTATTCTTTTCCGTCACATCTATCCATTCCTTTCCCTTCAGGAAACATGGCCAAAGATTATACAGCCAGTTAGTTGGGTTATTTTGTTTAAGTATTCACAAAACAGTCCCTGTGTGTAAAAGATAACATAGAGGACGTGATAATTCAACAATTGGACAACTTGTTAATAATATTACGGCAAATAATGTTTTCCACTGGATCAAAAAAAATAACCGTTGGGAAAAAAACTGTTGCATTTGAGCCATCTTAATAGTATAAATATTATAAATATTCTGTTAAATTTTTTTATATCCGAGGAGTGAATCCTATGCTCAGCACATTATCACCCAACAACCTGGTTCTGCAATTGAAAAAATTGGAACGGGCGATAAGCAGACATCCCCACGTAGCTGACGCGGTGGTTGTATCTTTAAACACACCCGCCGGTGAAACAAGAATCAAGGCCTTTGTTGAACCAGGGGACCCACCACCCACAGCCGAAAGCATCAGGGAATATTTCAATGAAAATTGGGCCGGCAACCCAATACCCATAGATTTTATTTTTAGAAGCATTCCCCGTACCCCCTCGGGCAAGGTAATCAGGCAGCAGTTGATCAACAGCGAAGCTTAGCTTGCTATATGCTAAAAACCCGCCAGTTCAGGCGGGTTTGTTTTACTATACATTTGGTTACCGGGGTATTATCCTGGAAAAGCCTAATAAATGATCCTTCCAATACGAGCCGTAAACCGGGGTTATATCAACCCCATTGCTTGAAGTGGCACTGATAAAATTACCGTTACCCGTATAAATACCAATGTGTGATATGTAATCGCCGGTTTTAAAAGCCACCAAATCACCGGGCCTGGCTTCACTTGCCGGTATAGCTTGTCCCATATGATACTGCTGCGCGGCAGTGCGGGGTAAATCGATACCAAACCGGGCAAATACATACTTTGTATAACCCGAGCAATCAAAACCGCTGGGCGATCCCCCTGCCGAAACATAAGGCACCCCCAAAAACGAGCGAGCATAATCAATAATTTCATCAATACGATCGCGGTTTCTGGAAACTTGGTTGGCCATACCGGCCTGGACCGCATCGCCACCGGCACTGCTTCCCGGCACAACCAGCAACCGTTGACCGGGATAAATGGTTATGGAATCAAGGGCATTTAATGATGTGATTTTTTCCACCGTAGTGTTGTAAATCCGCGAGATTTTCCAAAGGGAATCACCTGAGTTGACTGTGTGATAAGTGTCGGCCGAAGAATGACCGGGCAGGATAAACAAGGATACTCCCAGCGCAAGTGAAGTAAAGAATACCTTTGCCTTGGACATGTTGCCTCACTTTCTACACCTACGAGGTTAGCTGACGGGTTAGGACGAAGTGACAGCCCCATGCTTTATTGCATTTCACCCCAAAACTGGTTCCCCCGCTTCCCGTAACGGGAACTCGGTGACAAAATTTTTATTCGCCCCCTCTTATTAGGTACGTTACCTTATTTTATATGTTTTATTTTAACCAGTCAAAAGAATGGTTGTTTATTTTGCCGGAATAGCTCGCTTTTATAAAAAAAAGGCACTTTTTTTGGTTGAATTAACAGGCTTGTTTCATACCTGATAAGTTGAAAATGGCGGGTTTTGGCCCGCACTATTACAAGCCAAAATCCGCCGCGGTAAATATAGACTCCACTCGAACACCCATCCCCTCAAGGGTCTGGGTACCACCTTCCTGCCTGTCCACCAGGGCAATGGCCTTAACCACCTTACAGCCGATTGCCCGCACCGCCTCCACAGCTTTGATTACAGATCCGCCGGTGGTTATTACATCATCAACCACAACCACCCGCTGGCCCGCTTTTAATGGCGGCCCCTCTATTTGCTGCCTGGTGCCGTGCTGCTTGGCCTCTTTGCGCACAATAAACAGAGATATGTCCAAGCCCCGCTGGTAGGCCACCGGTCCCAGCGCCCCTACAATGGGATCGGCTCCCATGGTCAGTCCCCCCACCGCATCTACCTGATCGTCCTTTATCATATCGCAAATAAGATGGGCGATTAAATAAGCCCCCCGGGGATTCAGGGACACCTTCCGGCCATCAAAATAATAATGGCTGGTCTTACCCGAGGAAAGCACCACCGGCCGGCGTTCAAATGCCTGGCTATCCAATAGTTCTTTAAGCGCTTCACGATTATCTATTTTACACACCTCCTGTTAATGGCTAAAACCCTTTTGTAATGCAGCCAGACGGCCCAGTGCGTCCATTTTATCCCTTTCACCAACCCGCACCCGCCGCAGAGCTGTTTCCAGCATGCCTATAGAACGGTCATAGTTTTTTCGATCCACCGGGTAGGGGTGACCGTCTTTGCCACCGTGGGCAAAGGAGTAACGCACCGGGTCTTTAAAGCTGGCCCGTACCCCGTATACCACTTCCCCCACCAGGGCAAAGGCCCGTACCGTAGCCGGGCCAACCCCCCGGGCACCCAGCAGCTGCTCATAATTTTCCGGTGCCAGGTCATACAGGTAACGCAATGTTTTTTCAATCCTGCTCGCCTGGGGCACCGGATGGGCGGCGGGCAATTGCAGCATGGCGATTTGTTCCCGGGGCAAAGCAGCAATCTTCTTCAATGTCGCAACAACCTCATCCGGTCGTTCCCGGGCCTGAAAGACCGATACATCACGGGCTCCGGCACTTTCCCGGGACACCATATTTAATATCTTCGGCCCTAAACTGCCGCAAACAGCAGCATGGGGTTCCTCAACAAAGTTTTGTAGATTATCGCTGAGCCAGTGGTAACGCCTGGCCCAACCGTTTTGGCCGTTCATACCCTGCTGCACCACCGCCCAGCTGCCATCCCGGGTAAACATAAAAAAGTGCTGGTAAATCTGATAGCCGTCTTGCACTGCTGCCGAATCCACCTTGGCACACATCCGGCTGGCATACTGCAAATCCGCCACATGATCAGGCAGCCCGTACAGGTCGGTATAATTTGCTATTTCTTGCGGGGTCTTACGCGAGGTCATGGCCTTGCCCCCCGCAAAGAATATCCCGGCATCCCCCTGGCGATCGGCCATACCCTGTTTTAATGCCCCGCAAAGCACCGTGGTTAAACCCGAGGAATGCCAATCAAATCCCACCACGCAGCCAAAGGCCTGAAACCAAAAGGGATCGGCCATGCGGCGCAGCACTTCCCGGGGACCGAATTCCTCCACCACCGCTTCCACAATGGCGGCACTGAGGCGCACCATCCGGTCAAAAAGCCACCTGGGGCAGCGATGCCCATGCAAAGGTAAATTAGCTATACCGGTGCGCATTAATCCACCCCTTCCAAACAGGTGTTTGCATTATTTTACACCTGAGGGATGACACCGTCAATCGTTCATTATTCCTTTTCAGCCAGGTTGACATAAATGGCTTTATCCTCGGGATTAAACTCGGCGTCAAAATTGCCCCTTTTCCCTTCCAGATCGAAAAATTTAAATATCCCCCGAGCACCAATTTTATTTTTATTGAGCAGCAAACCACCTTCGGCCACCGCTTTTATTCTTAATTGTTGAGTTTCCCTGTCGTAGGCCACTTCAACCCGGTCACCCTTTAACTTATCAGCCAGTTTAACTCCCAGTCTAATATGGTGTTTTGTAAAAGCAACGACGTTATCCTTGGACGATCTTGGTTTATACACTTCAAAAGCCAAATTTAAGACCTCCCATGCATAATTTTATTTTATTTATTACCGCAAACGAACACATATAGTCTATTACATTTTCTTTTATAATAAATATTAACATAAAAATAATAACATATAAACTTTTTTCCCCATACATTTTCGTTTGAAACCAAATAAGATCCTGCGTGGCGCAGGACCTTATTTTCATTTAATATCATTATTTTACACATATCCGGGCATAAAAACATAAAAGCGATCTAAAATACAACAGAGTAAATAATGCTAAAGATACCTTTAAGTTTTATATGGGCAGTTTAACGTCATACCCGGGACAGTACCGGGCACCCTCCCTTGCAGTGTGTCACCGGACGGAGCATATAACGCTTGGCTAACATAATAATCACCTCCCCTATATTCATATTATTTTAACTCAAGTAATATTATGAATAATTAAGATTGTTTTTCGCACGGACATTTAATTATCTAAACTAATGCGCATAAAAACCCGGCCTGTTGAAAAATATACTGTTAGGCAGTACCACGGTCACTTTTCTCCGAAGTGATGCAAAATGCAGAATTATATGAAGCCAGGTTAATTAATCGAAGCTCGTCGAATTTGTAAAATACTCCGCCTAAGCTTCCTTCAGAACCCAGAGTTGCCGGTGACGCCCTTGACTACGGGTTCTCTTCCCGCTGGTTAGGTGACAGGGTTTCTTGCAACCCACCGGCTCGGCTGGCATGCCGGGCGAATACATAAAAACCGGCCCTTTAAAGGACCGGTCTTATTCTAAGGAGTCGGCTGCTGGTTGGTAACCTGAGGAGTAGGTGGTTGTTGACCCTGGGCCAGGCTTTGCTCATAAGCGGCGATCATTTTCTTGACCATATTACCGCCGACGGCTCCGTTAACCCTGGAGGGCAAATCGCCAAGATAACCCTGATAGTTTTGAATTCCCAATTCCGCCGCTGTTTCATATTTAAATTGTTCCATTGCATTAGCAGCCTGCGGTATCAGTTTTCTGTTCCTTTTTTGTCCTTGTGCCATAAGAAAAACCTCCTTGTTGATTGTTTTTTTTCTGGCGGTGTTTTTATGATGCCCGTTATAATAACGAGTATGTGTGACACAATTTAGCGCCAAAGGAACAAAAAAACCAGAAGAATTAACTTCCCCGCCACCAAAGCTTGCCTTTCAAACAGAATCCGCAAGCATTTTTCCGCGCAATCATTAAGGCCGGTGTAAGGCAGCACAACAAAAAAATCCCGTGACAATAATCACAGGATTTAACTGGTGACCCATCCGCGACTCGAACGCGGGACACCCTGATTAAAAGTCAGGTGCTCTACCGGCTGAGCTAATGGGTCATATGCGGTCGCATAGCGACCGGTTTTGGCTGGGGCGGCTGGATTCGAACCAACGAATGACGAGTCCAAAGCCCGTTGCCTTACCGCTTGGCTACGCCCCAAGAAATTGGGGTGGATGATGGGATTTGAACCCACGACCCCCAGAGCCACAATCTGGTACTCTAACCAGCTGAGCTACATCCACCACATTACTATATAAATGTCTTTTCCTCAACGCAAGAATTATCTTATCATATCCCTTAATTAAAGTCAAGAAATGTTTTCTAGTAATATTAACCATATTTTTGAGCCATATTTTCTGGCGATCACAATTTTTGTACGGTAGAATTACTACTCCTGCTCCAATGCCTGTTTCAGTTTGGCAAAGGTAGTCTCCAAAGCTTCAGATATTACCCGGACATCACCCAACACAGGCATAAAGTTGGCGTCACCTTCCCAGCGGGGCACTATGTGGATATGCAAATGCCCCGGTATGCCGGCCCCCGCTACTTTACCCAAATTAATCCCCACGTTGAAACCGTTGGGATTAAACGCTTTACGCTGCACCTTGACCATATGCCGGGTGACAGCAAATAATTCCTGCATTTCATCAATATCCAGATCCTCAATATCACCCACGTGGCGATTGGGTGCCACCAGCAAATGACCATTGTTATAGGGATAGATATTTAAGATCACAAATACCTTGTCGCCCCGGTACAGGACGAAATTTTCCCTGTCTTGCTCCAAACCCGCACTTAACTTTGCACAAAAAATACACTCCGAGCCATGTTCTTTACCTATATAGACACCGCGCCATGGCGCCCATAGCCTGTCCATATCCTTGCCCCCTGTGCCGTTGTTAATTTTTATATAGTAACATTTTCTTTATTCGCGGGGCAAATCCTGCCTGACACCAGGCCCCAAGCACCAATACCCCGGTATTTACTACTTTCTCTGCCACACTTCCAACTGCGGGTAATATTTATATGACTGCCCGTTACCCCGGCCGAAATAATTAAAAGAAACCAGCCGGCCACTGCTGTCGAATTGCATTTCCCCCGAGGCGTCCCAATGGGGACAAGTTAATTCATTATAAATTACTATTTGTCGCAAGTTGTCGTTATGTTCCAAAAAATCAATAAATTTATTTAATACACCGATGGCTCTTACCCGGTCATGTTCGTGGTTCCAGACCCCGTATTTTTCTTTACCCAGCAAACCGCGCAGCAGCTGGGGATGAAATAGAACTATATGATTGAAAAGCCCGATGGGAGTTATTTTCGTGCTGCATTGCCAACCCGGCAGGTTCCAAAGTTTAATCCGCACCCTCTTCAACGTCGCCAGCAGAGGCTTTCTTTCCGCCACCACGGACTGGCAATGCTCGCGCAAAACCTCTATACCGTATTCCAGCAGCAGGCGCTGCACCTTTTGCCCCACCAAATCAGCGCCTTTAAAATCGGGCTTGTCCCCAAAATATGAAAATCTTTTAACCTTCACCAACTGGCTCATCACCTTTTGGGGGACCTCCATGAGAATATCGTCCAGTATTATGCGTTCAATCATGTCAAAACCAAAATCACAGCCCATTTCCAGGCCGTCACCGGTTACTCCCAAGATGTAATACAAGCTGTTCACCTCCAATAATAATGATAAAGGTTTTTACTTCCGGCAACAACGATTTATAATGTCGCTTCCTGACTTCATTTAACGATGTACCGGACAAAATTTGCGCCGTCAAGTAACAAATGGTCGAACATATAAAATAATAAACCCACATCCGATGGGACATGGGTTTATTATGCGATCATATTTAATTTTATATTATGATTCGCTAATGGTAACAGCACCGTTCGGGCAAACGCTTACGCAGGTTTCGCAACCCAGGCAGTCACTGGGATCACCGGAGACGGTGGCTTTATCGCCGTCCATTTCCAGGATTTCAGCCGGGCAGGAAGCAGTGCATTCGCCGCAACCTTCGCATTTATCCGGGTCGATTTGCACCATGAACATGTAAAGGACCTCCCTCTCTCCAATTAATTTCCGGGGCTCGTACCCCTTAATGCCGGTTAATTAACCGTCTATCTAATTGTACAAAACCCCAACGATTACGTCCATAGTAATTTTTGCGAACCATAATAAAAAATAAGGCTAAAGCTGTTTTATGTCGATTACGGCCCGCCCAAACACTGTTCCAAATACCGGGTACACCGGTTCAATCGTGGAAGATCCACTCCGGTCTCAATACCCATATTGCCCAGCATCTCCACCAGGCCGGCGGTGGCCAGGTTGCCGGCGGCACCGGGCAAAAAAGGGCAACCACCCAACCCGCCAAGGGATGATTCCAGCACGCTTACCCCTGCCAACACGCCGGTAACGGCACTTGCCAATCCCCACCCCCTGGCATCGTGCAAGTGCAGCCCCCAGCATACTTGCGGGTAACGCCTCTTCACCTCATGAACCAGCTCATATACCTGCCGGGGATTACCAAGGCCCGCTGTATCCGCCAGCCCGACTTGCCGAATACCCGCCTCCAGCATACCTTCAATGATTCTAAAAACATCACCGGCACCGATAACCCCCTGGTAAGGGCAACCAAAAGCTGTGGCCACGGTACCCCGCACCTGAAGCAGTCCTCCGGCCAGGCGGCATATTTCTTTAATATTATTTAGCGTACCGGCCACTGAACAATTCAGGTTGGCCCGGTTATGGGCTTCACTGGCGGAGGCCACCACCACTATCTCCTTTAGAGGCGTATGCCGCACAGCCAGCGCCCTTTGCAACCCTTTGACATTGCCCACCAGGGCACTGACAGTCACCCCGGGATCAAGCCCCTCCAACCCGTTAAGCACGGCTTCGGCATCACTTAACTGGGGCACAGCCCGGGGATGCACGAAGGAAGTGGCTTCTATGGCCTTGATACCGGCACCGGCCAGTTGCCTGATTAAAGCAATTTTCATAGTGGTGGACAGCATGACTTTTTCATTCTGCAAGCCGTCCCTGGGGCCAACCTCGCGAATCATAATTTTTTCAGGCCAATACACCGCCCGCCCCCCCAACTTCGTTAATGACAACCTTTGCCAACCAATGCCATCACCGATGGCCCGTTGGACGATGCAAAACAGGCTCACCTGCCGGCATGGGTGTTTTGTTTATGCTAATGGTACGACACCCGTTATGGACTAGAAACCGGTAGCCCCCTTGGGAATACGTCCTGTTTTAATGCATTCGCTACGCAGCCGGCGGCCCAGAATTTTCTCCACCATACGACCTATTTCCAGCACCCGGTCCACATCAACGCCCGTGTCAATGCCCATTTCGTCCATCATCACCACCATATCCTCGGTGGATACCAGGCCGACGATATTGGGGTCCTGGTAATAATATGAACCGGTACCCGATACGGGGCAGCCGCCCACAAAATTAGCAGGCTGGCCGCCCGTACCGCCCATGGTGCATTCAAAACGGGTAATACCGGCCTGCAGTGCAGCCAACACATTGGCCAGGCCCCAGCCCCGGGTAACATGGAAGTGAGCTATGTGCAAATCGGGGTTGGGGATAGCATCCAAAATCATGGAAAAATACTCGTATACTTTATTGGGCGGTGCAGACCCGTCATGATCGGCATGCTCAATATCGTCGGCCCCCAGTTCCAGGTACCTTTTGGTAAACTTTACCGCTTCTTTCAGCTCGGTGGGTCCTTCGATTGGGCAACCCCAGATGGTACTTACAGTGCCGTTGACCTTAATGCCCGCATCATGGGCTTTTTTAATGGATTCTTCCGTCATCTTCCAATACCCCTGGTGATCCAGCCCCGAATTTTTATACATGTGCGAAGCCGATGTGGATACCATCTGCAATATACGGGTGGGACCATAACCCTTTTTCTTTAATTCGATAGCCCGGTCCACCGCCTTTTCCCTGATGGTGATGGCAGTGAGTTCAACACCGGCCAGCTTATCTTTCACTCTCCTGGAGTTATACAGTTTATAGAAAAGTTCATCGGCATCGGCAAACTGGGGCATGCCCCGGGGATTTCCAAGGTTGGTGACCTCAACATCCTTAAAACCTGCCAGTATCAACTCTTCCAAAACCCACAGCTTGGCATTGGTGGGCACAATTATTTCCTCATGCTGAAAACCGTCCCTTACGGTTATTTCACCTATACGCACTTTTTTGGGATATTGCAGCTGAAACATATATACCCTCCTCACAACCAAAAAGTAAGTTTTTACCTGCCTTTATACACAGGCTTACGCTTTTCATTAAAAGCCAGCAACCCCTCATCCCGGTCCTCGGTGGCCAGGCAGACATTGTAACACTCGGCTTCCAGGGCCAAAGCAGTATGCAGCTCCAGTTCCAACCCCAGGTTGATTGACCGCTTGGCTTGCTGCAAAGCCACCGGGCCGTTTTTAGTTATCTCTCGCATGATCTCCATGGTCTTTTCCATTAACTGATCCGCCGGCACCACATGGTTAACCAGGCCGATTTTATAAGCATCCCGGGCGCTGATACGCCGCCCGGTAAAAATAAGCTCCTTGGCCAGATTACGCCCGATTACCCTGGGCATAAGCTGGGTACCGCCCCCACCGGGTATAATGGCCAAACCCACCTCTGGCAGGCCAAAGGAAGCCTTTTCCGAAGCAATGATAAAGTCACATCCCAGGGCGAATTCACAACCGCCTCCCAGGGCGAAACCATTTACCGCCGCCACCAGCGGCTTGGGGAACTCGGCCACTGCCGTAAAAGTGCGAACGAAAAGGGCCCGCTGTTTTTTCATTTCCTCCCGGGTCATGTTCTTTCTTTCCTTGAGATCGGCGCCTACACAAAAGGCTTTGTCACCTTCGGCGGTAAAGACCGCAGCAAACACATTGTCATCCAGTTCCATTTCCTCCAAGGCGGACAGTATCTCCCGGGCGGTTTGGGTACTCAGGGCGTTCATGGCCCCGGGCCGGTTAATGGCCATGATAGCTACGTGGCCCTCCCTGGTTAATTTGATGTTCTGGTATTCCATAACGCAACACTTGCCTCCTTATCAACAATTCCTCGGGTAAACGGCACCATTTGGCCCTGCCGTTTCGACAAAGAACCGCGCTTTACCGGCTAAAAAACACCGGCATAAACGAGTACATAAAACTTAAACGGGGTAAACCGGGTGTTTGCGTTCCGTGAACACCCTGGTCTTGGACTCGTATAACGCAAACCGTTTAATTAGCTCATCCCGCAGTTCGGCACCGCTCACTATATGGTCCACCACCAACTCCGAGGCCAGGCGGTATATATCCACGTCCCGGGCGTACTCTTCCCGTTTTTGCTGTACAAAGGCAGGCCGTTCCTCGGGGGGCAGGGCGTTGATCTTGTTTTCGTATACCGCATTCACAGCCGCCTGGGGCCCCATTACTGCAATCATGGCCGAAGGTAGGGCCATGCAGCAATCGGGTTCAAAGGCCGGCCCGCACATGGCGTAAAGCCCCGCCCCGTAAGCCTTGCGTACCACCACGGACACCTTGGGCACCGTGGCCTCGGACATGGCCGAAATCATTTTGGCTCCGTGCCGGATAATACCCTGGCGCTCCACGGCGGAGCCAATCATAAACCCGGGCACATCCATTAAAAATAGCAAAGGAATATTAAAGGCGTCGCACAAGTTCATAAACCGGGCCGCTTTATCCGCCGAATCGACAAATAGCACACCGCCTTTAGCCAGGGATTGGTTGGCCAGTATACCCACCGCCCGGCCGCCAATCCGGGCCAAACCCGTGATTAATTCCGGGGCGAACAACTTTTTAATCTCAAACCAGCTGTCCCGGTCAATAAGCCGGTTGATTACTTCATACATATCAAAGGCCTGGTTTTCTTCCACCGGTACTATTTCTTCAATATCTCGCCCCGGGGCAGGCGGCTGTGCATGAACCAAAGGAGTTTTTTCCCTGTAATTCTGGGGCAGGTAGGTGAGGTAGCGGCGGCAAGCTTCGATGGCCTCCTGCTCCGTAGCCGCCAGCAAATCACCGCACCCGCTGACACTGCAGTGCATCCGGGCACCGCCCATTTCCTCCAGGGTAACCTTTTCAAAAATCACCATTTCCGCCATCCGGGGTGAGCCCAGGTACATGCTGGCATTACCTTCCACCATGAACACCACGTCGCAAAAGGCGGGAATATAAGCCCCGCCCGCGGCGGAGGGTCCAAATAGCAGGCATATTTGCGGTACCATGCCCGACATCTTTACCTCGTTGTAGAAAATACGACCCGCACCCCGACGGCCGGGAAACATTTCGATCTGGTCCGTAATTCTGGCCCCGGCGGAGTCCACCAGGTACAGCATGGGCACCTGCATGTTCATGGCCGTCTCCTGAATACGGATAATTTTTTCCACCGTGCGCCAGCCCCAGGAGCCTGCCTTCACCGTAGAGTCATTAGCCATTACACATACAGTACGCCCGTGAATTTTACCCACGGCTGTCACTACACCATCAGCCGGCAGGCCATCCGCCAGGTTATTGGCCCACAGTCCGTCCTCCACTGTGATGGAACCGGGATCAAGCAGCAGTTCCAACCTCTCCCGGGCGAACAGTTTGCCCTTTTTGGCATTACTGGCATGGTACTTGGGAGCACCGCCCTTTTTAATCATAGAGGCTTTTTCGTTTAGCTCCACATCAAGGGCCTGCAGGTTTTTATCACTCATCATTCATACCCCCGTAAAAGAAAGTATATTGTGTAAATATTTTTTACATTTTTAAATGGTTGAATATTTAGACATTTTATTCGCCAAATATCCCCCCACCGTCTATGCGGCAGTCATTGGCGCCCTTTTAACAACCATCACCTCCAATTGGCGCACCCGGGTTTAATTTATTAAAGTATTTATTAAAAGTTATAATGCAAAATCAATACCAGCTTTTATAAACCCATTCGCCTGCTATATACACTATATATAAAATGAGGCCGGCTAAAGCCCCAGAGCAGCATTACCGGCCGTTAACAACCATGTGCTACTTTTGTTTACAATTTACTCCTCCAGTGTGAACTCCCAGGCACAGTGGCAACCCTCTTCAGGCTCATCGGGCGGGCAGCAAATACACCGGGTACTGATACGCGGGTCGATGGTACGGGCAAAACCGCTATATTCCACCAATCCTACGGGCTTGCATGGGAAAAAGTCCATTTTTTTACGCTCCCGGGCTGCCTGCACCCGGCAGGTGTTCATTCGAAATACCAGCTTATTGGGCGCCTGGCGGATAATTTCCTGCTTATTTAAAAAGGCATACAGGCGGAACCGCAAAGCCTGCTCCAGGGCATCCAATCCACCCTGCTCGGGCAGGCCGAGAAACTTTTTAATCCGGTTGGCCTCGTTGACGGTAAACTTTTCCCAGGCTGCGGCATCGGCCTCAATGGCCTTGTCCAGGCCGTATTTTTTTTCTACAGCCTGAAACCATAGCCCGTCATGAGCCAGCCAGCGTTTACTTAAATCAGCTACAAAATCAATTAACTGCTCCCGGGTTAAATCATGTATGTTTTTGACAGATGACATAACAAATCCCCCCGCGAAATTATTTAATTATGTTCATATGCAAAATATATGCCTGTGATTTTACACCCCGCCCGGCGGCAAAAATCCCGGGCGATAAAAATGCCCGGGACAGTTAATATATCAAGCCTGCTTTTCAGTTTTATGCACCGGCAAGCATGACCTTCCGCACCCGGTCCATCAGGCTGCCGGTAAAGGCATCTACACCAACCTCGGCCTGCGGCCCGTAACCAAATCCCGAAGCTATATCGGTGAGAATAAGTTTAACGGCTTGCATGCGGCGGCGGTGGAATTCCCGGTGCTCAATTTGTTCCTCGCTGATATTAAGCTTGTTACGCAGCATATCCGGGGCAAACAAAAATGGCATTAGCATTTGTATTATCTTTGGGCTTAGCCATTCCCGGCACTGTAGTACCCGTACCGCATAATCAACCAGTTCGGTATATTCATCGGACATTAGATAAAAATCCTGTGCAGCAGTATCATCAAACCATTCCTGGACTGTCCAAACCCGCTGGGAGGTGTGGCCCAGGCAAAACTGCATGCGATCCACCATAAAAATACGCTCTTCTTTGCGACACCGGTCACCGTCCCGGTGGTAGCGCACGGCCCGGCCCAGGGGATAAGTGCGGCAGTTGCGGGACCGGGCCGGGTATATGGAACACCGGCCATCCTCCAGCATAAATGCACAATGCCCCTTTGCGGCGCTGGCCAGCCACACCAGGGGCCAACCGCTGTCCCGGTCGGGTTCCGTTGCACAATAACGGGTAAAAAACTGCTGGCCGGGCATGTCAAGGTGCCGGGCCATCACTTCCACATCCCACGGGTCCAGTAAAATGGTGATGTTTTGACAGCACCGGCCCATACATTCCGGCCCGCAGGCAAAGTTAAACTTGTCCTCCATATTGAGCTGTTCCAGGGTGCCATTGGTCAACTTCTCCATAATCCCTTGTTGAAAATCCAAAACCATTAAGCGCTCTCCTTCCCCGTACTCCCCGTATTTTAAGTCACAATAACATTATAACACACCGGCTTGATACCATCACCGCCCGCCACGGCAACATCAAGAACGGTAAGGCCCTGGCCGGGCGCCACACTCGCCACGGCAAAGTAGCCGTCCCAGTACCGGTGGTGATCAAAGGGCTTTTCCGCCCCCAGCATCACCTTGTCCCAACCGCACCCGAAACAGCGATGAAATTCTTTTTTAAAGGTTATCTCTTCGTCCACATCGGGCAAATCGGTCCAAACAGCTTTAAGATTGCCCACGGCAACCACTTTACGGGGCCAGTCTCAACCGGGCTCGTAAAAATATACGGGCACAACGGTGCCACCGGTTTCTATTTTTTTCAACAACCCGCCATCCATGGTACCAAAAACAACCATCCCCCGGGCAGCCGCAATGCGGCTGGCGGTGGCCAGTTGCTCCCGGTTGATGGCAGCCAACAATATCTGGGCCGGCATTTAATTCCATTTCCTTTCTACACGTTTTCTTACCTGTTTGAAAAGTATATAGATTAACCTTACACGGTGGCGCCGGGTGTTGAAGGATTAAAAATTCTTTAACTTTCAATCCTTCAACACCTGACACCAAAGCTTGTTTTCCAACGACTATTTAACTAATTCATTACTAATATAAATTATCCTGCCCTTCACATTAATATATACATTCTGCCCGGGGAGAGCCACATTGCTGTACGGGTCAAATCGGAGTAAGCAGTGATAACAAAGCAAACACTATCAACCTATCTTTTTTTTGTTTACTTTTTAGCGGCCTTTTCCAGCTTGGCCTTTTCCTCCTCCACCAGGATGCGGCGCAATATTTTACCCACCATTGTTTTCGGCAATTCATCCCGAAACTCAACCTTTTTAGGCACTTTGTATTTGGCCAGGTGTTTGTAACAAAAATCTATGATCTCCTGCTCACTGGCCTGCTGCCCCTCCTTGAGAATGATATACGCCTTCAGCGTCTCACCCCGGTAGGGATCGGGCACGCCCGCCACCACCGCTTCCTGCACTTTGTCGTGTTCGTATAAAACTTCCTCCACTTCCCGGGGATAAATATTGTAGCCACCGGCAATAACCATATCCTTTTTACGATCCACTATATAAGTAAATCCCTGCTCATCCATCCGGGCAATATCCCCGGTGTACAGCCAGCCGTCCCGGAGCGTTTTGGCCGTTTCGTCAGGCATATTCCAGTACCCTTTCATTACCTGGGGCCCCTTGATACAGAGTTCTCCGATCTCACCCAGCGGCATTTCCCGGGTGCCCAGCTCGGTATCCATAATTTTTACATTGGTATTGGGCACGGGCTGGCCAATGGAACCCGCAATCCTGGTCCCATAAATGGGGTTGCTGTGGGTAACCGGGGATGACTCCGTTAACCCGTATCCCTCAACCAGTTTACCCCCGGTCAAGCTCTCAAACTTTTCCTGCACCTCCACGGGCAGCGGAGCAGCCCCGCTAATACAGGCTTTTATAGATGAAATATCATATTTTTTCACCTCGGGGTGGGATATAACCGCCACGTACATGGTGGGTGCACCGGGAAACAAGGTAGGACGGTACTTGTTTATTTGCTGTAATACTGTATCAATTTCAAAACGCGGCAGTAGTATCATGGTGGAGCAGCAGTATATGGCAAAGTTCATGACCACCGTCATACCAAACACGTGAAAGAACGGCAGGGCGCCCAGTATTCTTTCCTCCCCCTCCTGGCAATCGGGGAACCATGAGCGAACCTGCATTACATTGGCCACCAGATTTTTATGGGTTAGCATAGCACCCTTGGACAACCCGGTGGTCCCCCCGGTATACTGCAGCAGAGCCAGGTCATTTTCAGGATCCAACTGCACCCTTGGCGGCTGCGGTGAATGCCTCTGCAGCAATTCCTTAAACCGGAGGATCCCCCGGTCTTTGGGAACGTCCAGCACCTGTCCCTGTTTTTTAGCTTTTATAGGATAAAGCAGATTAAGGGGCAAAGGTAAATAATCCTGCACGCCGGTGACAATTAAATTTTTAACCCTTGTCTGTGGCAGCACATTAAACACCTTCTGACCAAGGGCATCAAGATATATTAATGTTTGAACATCGGCATCCCTAAGCTGGTGAGATAATTCTCTTTCCATATAAAGGGGATTGGTCATCACTGCCACGGCACCGATACTGACAATGGCATAGTACGCAATCACTGTTTGGGGACAGTTAGGCAGCATCACCGCCACCCGGTCCCCCTTTTTCACCCCCAGGGCATCCAGAGCCGTGGCAAACCTGTCTACCTGCTCTTTGAGCTGGGTAAAGGTCAACTTATGGCCCATAAAAATCGTGGCAATGTTATTTGGATGCCTTTGGACGGCCTGTTCTAAAAGATGGTAAAGGGGTACACTGGGTATCTCTATCTGTTCGGGCACCCCTTCAGGATAATACTTGGTCCAAAAAAATTCTCCCCTAGCCATTTAAATGACCTCCTTAAAAAAATTCACTGAATGATTAATCATTCAAAAAAGGTAATAATTTAAACTTTCTAATTATTTAAACAATATCACAAAAATAGAAATTTTTCAATAATGTAAATTTTAAAATATTACTCGGGTTGCTCTCTATATACTAATATTGATAAATAGTTACAAAATCGACAAACTTAAATTCCCGGGTATCCACCAAGCCCCGGTTGGTTATGCGCAGTTCCGGCAGCACAGGCAGGGATAGTAGTGACATGGTCATAAAGGGGGACACCAAATGACAACACCAGCCGCTCCCGCAAATGCACCGAGTTGCGCACAGATGAACCGGGGATACCGAAGTAACGTAGATAACCGCCTCATATAATTGCCTTGACAATTATATGAGGGCGGTTATATTTAATTTAAACCGGTGGAACAGTGGATAATTATTTACTTACATATGACTTGTCCATTTTATATAATGAAAGGGGTAGGACTAATGCCAAAAATAGGCCTTACGGGAAAAGCGTGGTTAAAGGGTTTCCATATCTTTTTTGCCTGTATGTGGATCGGCTCAGCCGCAGCCATGCTGCTGCTTGGCTTTGTTAGAAACCACATTTCCAACGGGAATGAACTCTGGGCGGTCAACATGTCAGTGAAATTAATTGATGACTTTATCATTATCCCTGCGGCAATAGGCTGTTTGATTACAGGTATTTTATTTTCATGGCTAACCAACTGGGGTTTTTTTAAATATAAATGGATCATCCTTAAATATATAATTAATATATCAGCAATCTTATTTGGCACCTTTTATCTGGGTCCCTGGGTTAACGGCATGGAAGCCATCTCCAGGGTTGAAGGGCTGGCGGCGCTGCAAAATGCAACATACTTGCAATTTGCTGCAATGAACAGGTATTTGGGTTCATTGCAAGCCTTTGTCCTGGTTCTGGCGGCCTTTATTTCCGTATTTAAACCCTGGGGGAAAAGGGCTGGTAAATAAAGGGTTTTTATTTCAATATGATTGATTACAATTTCACAGAGATTAAAATGGGCCTCGCACGGGCTTTTCGGACAGCCTCTTAAAGTTTGGTAATCCAGTGTTTATCCGTTAGCTTTACCACCGCCACAAGTGTATTAATAAAAGCGGAACGGAATGTATCCCTGACCAGCGCTTTTTTAACCGGGGGTAGTTTCAGAATACCCCCCAGGATACCCCGCATCACCCGGTGGGTGACGGCACCGGGATCGTCAAATATGTAGTTCTGCAGGGTTCCCCTTTCCAGACAGGCCAGTATGTTGCGTTCAAAAGTGGTCTCCGGGGGCAGCACCCTCTGGCGGCGTTTTCTAAGCCGCAGTGCCCGAAAAACACATTGCGTTACGCACACCCCGCACCCCAGGCAGATATCTTCATCTATTAAGGAAAACTTCACGGGTTTCTGTACGCTGCCGGAAGCCGGCCCGGACACGGGCTTGCTTTCCGGGTAACCAAGGGTTTCGTTACCCTGACCGGGTAGCGGAGCGACTGCGTCCAAACCAACCGGTGCTCCACCCCGGGCGGGCAGCGCACCGGCCAGCACCGAATTGGCCGGATTACCTCTTTGGACAGGCGCCAAACGGATGGCCTTTACCGGGCAAGCCGCGGCACACCGGCCACAGCCCGTGCATTTATCACTCTCCACAGTTGCAATAAAGCCGGAGGTTTTGATAAAGCCGGGATACCCGAACCTATTGATGCCCTGGAGCATATTGCAACAGCAAGCACAGCAGCAACAAATAAAGGTGACGTTCCTTTGCACGTTATCGGCGCAAAACACCAGCCCCAATTCCCGGCAGCGGGCCAGGTTCTCCATTGCCTGACCGCGGCTGACCTGCACGGCCATATTATGCCTGATCAAATAATCCGCAGCATAACCAAAGGACATGCAGGTGTCCAGGGGCACGGAACAGTTTTTGTGGCCGCTGTGCAGCTTCTCGTGCCGGCAGGCACAGGTACCGATGGCATATTGCCTGTGGCTGTCCACAATGGCCTCGGCTTTTTCATATGGCAGAATTTCCACCACATCTTCCGGTGCCACCGCATCTGTATATGGTAGAGCCCTGGCCAAGGCGATTTGCTGCCCGTCACCGGCGTTAGCCCGGTAAAAATCCCCGCTGCCGGACAGGTAGGCGTAAAACAGGTTCGCCGCAACCGTGGGGTTAAAGCTGCCGCTGCGCATCATGGTAAACTCGAATATACCGACCATAAGCGGAGAGGGCATGTAATAGTACCGGCCGTCATGGTAAAGGTCCAGCACCAACCCCTTCTCCGCCAAACTTGCCAGACGGCCCTGCATTATTTCAGGATCAATGCCGGTTATACCGGCAATTCTATCCGCACTGGAAAGCAAGTAGGGCATTTGCACCACCAGGTCCGCTTCTTCTTCGGTGTACAACTCCTTGAGTACCCGGTGCAGGGCCTCGTTCCAAGGGGATTTCACGGTGAGATTGTCAATTTTCTCGCCCAACCTGCGATATATATCCTTACCCGCCATGTGCCCCATAAAACCGGCCTTCCCTTCGGTTTACTTTTCACACCCTTTAAAATTCTATGGTTTAAATATATACTCCTGCAGGCAGCCCAAGCCGGCCGCCCAATTTAGAAATATGGTAAACTACATTTACGAACACCAAAACCAAACACCAAAACGCCGCCGGTTATGTAATTGACAGCGTTAACCGGAAGTTTTTATATGGGGAGTGTATAAATGATTAAACATGTCATTTTTGATTTCGACGGTACCATTGTGGAATCACGTTACCTGACCGTTGAATTGCTAAATGAACTGGCCCCCAAATACCGGCTCAGGGAAATAAAGGAAGATGAGTATGAATACCTGCGCTCTTTATCCATTCCCCAAAGGTGCAGGGCCATTAATCTTCCCTTTTACAAACTTCCCCTGCTTAAACATGAATTAACCCAAAAATACAGACGGGCCACCCGTTCTTTACAAGCCAACAAAGGCATGAAGGAAGTACTGCAACAACTCAAAGCAAAGGGACTGGCGCTCAGTATTATTTCATCAAACTCAGCCAACAATATTAAAGATTTTCTGGACCATAACAATATTAACCTTTTCGATAACATTATTTCCTCAGGTGGAATATTTGGTAAAGACAAAGCCATTGGGGTTTTTTTGGCCAGGCACTCTTTAAGCAGCAGTGAAGTGATTTATGTGGGGGACGAATGCCGGGATATTGTCGCCTGCCGGAAAAACAACATCGGAGTTATTGCCGTAACATGGGGGTATGACGCAGAGGAACTGCTGGCGGATTGCGGCCCGGACCTGTTGGCGCAAAACCCCTCGGAGATATGCGATTTTATCCTGTGCCAAATGTAGCACGGGCCAAAATGCCCGTGCTGCATTCATTTTTCCATATACAGTTCTGATTCATTGAAAGCCGCACCCCGGCGATACTCTAAAAAACCGGGTACTGTTCCTTCCATTGTATTTCTTTTATTTGTATGTTTAAAGCCCCTTCAATGGGCTTGATATTGCTTGCCTCATATACTTCAAATGCAAAAGGACCTGTTACCGGCGTATCGTGTAAAAATTTCACATCTCTCACGCAAGCCGAACCGTACAGCTTCGCACCATGCCGGATGACCAAAGAACCACTGGCTATAATGTTAGCCTCAACTACCTCCCCGTTGATAATCACATCTTTAAAGCTCACCAGCGTCAAACCGCCCGCGCCTGTAGTCCCCGTTGAACTTTTAAGGTCTCCCATCACGGTAATGGTACCGGTGGAAAAAAACAGTGCGGTACCGCTATAGTTCCCTTCAATATCTAAATCCCCATCCACATAATAAAAACCGTTATAGGCAGTCATTTCCCCCGTTTCCCCCGGCTCCCTGATCTCTTCCGGTTCCTCCCCTTTACCTGCCCCCGTATTAATGCCGAAACTAACGCCCCCATCGAACACCTTTCCACTATTATCAGCCATTTTAAAATAATATTCCACATCAAGATCGGGGAAAGGGGGAATGTACCGGTAACGTTCATGTATTTGCCCGGAAATGTTATTGTCAATATCAGCGCCCTTCACATCGCCGCTTGCAACAAGATCGCCGTCCCATTGTACCGGGAATGTAAATAGATTAATGCTGCCGTTTAAAACCAAGTTCCCTGCCCCTGTTAACATGAGCATGCCATCAAAATTAAAATCACCGGGCTGGTCCGGCAAAATCATAAAACCGTTAAAATATTCCGCAGGATCATATACAACAGCCTCACAGTGGAGTGTTTTTTGAGCCAACAGTTCGCCGTTAACGGCTTTCCGTTTACCCAAAGACCTGATGCTCAACAAGGTGCCGATAATTTGCTTTGACTTGCCGGCCTCCACTGTGGCTGTAACGCCGCTTTTTATCTCTGTTTCCGGAATGACAGTGCCAAAGTTATCACCACCCGTTTTGGGCACGCCGTTCAACAAGGCGGGCTCCGCCTTTACCATCGCCAGGGTCTTTTCAATACCGGCATCGGCCGCGTAATAAACCCGGAGCAGTTCTTCCTCCCTGGTTACATTTACATAGCTCATACCCACAATGGCTCCCAAAACCGTGGTGGATATAAAAAGTATTGTGGAAATTATAATGATCAAAATAAGAGTATGTCCATCCTGGTGGCCGGTGAACCTGCCCATATGCTACCCCCGGTTTGCCATTACCACAACCCGTTATCTTTGATAATTTTTCAACGTTACCGTCGTGCTAACCTCCATTTCACCGCTGTTGCCCTTTTCCCCCGTTAGAATTAAAGTAACTGTCCGGGTATCCGGTCCCACCTGATCGGGTATTACAGCAAGTTTGTGTACATATCTGGCCACAGGGTTATTGCCAAACCCGTTTACTGAACGAATCAATTGATAAGCAGCCTCACTGTCTCCACTCACTTTAATGGCATAGGAAATGACATCTTCATTGGAATCATCTACCACTTTAAAGGTAATTCTACCCCGCCCGCTATTATCGCAAGATAATAATTGAGAAGCCAGGCGAACTTCCCGGGAAATTCTATTTATGCCAATCCTTAAATTTTCCTGCACTTCCACTCTGTCCATATACAAAAAGTAACTTTTTAAACCAAAGGCAAATAACGTATTAACCACGGCCAGGCAAACAACCATTAAAAACATGGCCACCAACAATTCCACAAGGGTTATTCCCTTTTCGTTACTCCTTCGGACCAACATTTTTCTATCACTTTTTTGCCCTGGCTCCCACCAGGGTTACTGTTTTTTCAAGGCCGCTTACCGGCTCGGTATAATAAACCGTCACAGTGATTTTTTTTAAAAGATCGCCATGCTCATTATCACACTTTACATCTATGGCATATTGAAAATCTCCGCCGGCACCGGGGAAAGATGTTTTACCCACCGTCACAACCGACGTGTAATCCATGCCTACAAGTTCATCCATCTTCCCCTGGGCCAACTCCATAGCTTTAAACTGTTGCATAGATGCCGCCGACTGGTTCATAGATGTTGAGAGTGAGAATAATATGACGGCGGCACAAAAGCCCAAAATAAAAATTGAACATAAAACCTCCATCAATACAAATCCCCGCTCATTACCCACCCGAAGTTACCCCCTGTAGCAGCTGCCACTTCAGCTATTCATTCCATGAAGGCGGCTTGTCACTTACTCTGGTACGTCCCGTGACGGCGGCAATAATAACGTACTGCATTATACCTGTTTTTTTACTCTCCAACCTGATAGTACCACCCACTTTAGGCGTACCCTTGGGACCAAAGTAAATAGTATTGCTGGGGAAATTAGAATACGCCAGATCCACTCCTGCCGGCAATTCAACCAATCTATTGACGCCGCTTGACGGGTCTCTGACTATGTATCTATCATTGTGTAAATCAAGCCTAATATAGAAGGTGCTGGAGTCCTTAACCAGCGCCTCCTGGGCAACCGACACGATCTCTTGCTGCAGCCGCTTGCAATGGGCTTGTAATTGGCATTCGGCCAGATAGTTTTGCATGGTTGGCACAGCTATGGCGGCTAAAATGCCAAGGGTTAAAATAATTAAATTTAGTTCAATTAGTGTAAAACCTTGCCTTTTCGCTATCATGGCTTAATGACCACACCTGCGCGATAAAACCGGGCTGCAGCCTTTTTAAACCTTTAATGTTAATATTTTGACAAATAATAAAAAATACCTCCTTACAGGGAAAAATTTACCTTTAAACTATAAAACTTGGCCGATGCAGCTTGCTAATTTCCAATTTTTTACTTATTTCTTTTTTACAACGCAAATAAAAAAAGTCTAATATAAATATCGACATTATTTTATGTTTATTTTTGCAGGAAATATCACAAGTGATCAGGAAATGTATAAACCCGAGGTGATTTGTAATGTCTCGGGAGGAAATACTCTTGGAAATAGAACACCTGCGTGCCAGATTGTATAATCTGATCGACGCAGGCGCAAGTTTCGATGAATTGCTTCAAGCAAGTCAGATGCTGGATAATTTTATAGTTATGTACCACAGGGTCGCCGCATAGGTCGCTGCCCCGGGGATTGTTAGCTGTTAAATTTTTTTCTCCGCCAAGACCTTCCCGTTAATGTCCACCAGTGTTATCGTGGACGGTTGATACCCCCTACCCATGCGGTAAGTTGTTTGCAGTCTGGCAATGGTATCCACATGGGCAATACCGGTAACCCTTTGGATACTGGTAACCTCACAAACTCCGTTGTTGTCTTTATCCACGACTTTATACTCTGAGATCGGATCCACCCATGTATCAATGTTTTCCAAGAGTGCTTCGTTTCCCTTGTACATGCTCTCATCCAGCAAAATAGTGTGTTTTAGCCCGGTTTTCCAGTCCTCAAAACCAACCCTGTAGTCCCCCAAATACTCCACGGCAAACCTGCCTTTACCCATATCAAAGGTATTGGGAGCATTGAAAAGCTCCTGCCAAGCAAACAGACTATTTGGCAACGGAGACAGATGTTAACAGGCGCGATAATGATTCAGCATCCTTTTCCCCCGGGCTGTTCTCTACGCCCGTCATGACATCGATGAAGTCCGCGCCCGTCCGCATTAAAATATTGCCGACATTACCGGCATTTATTCCACCTGCAATAATAACCGGCTTTGTAGATAAATTTATCATCTGCGTGCAGAACTTAAGATCCAGTTCGGCACCAATTGCGGATGCATTTGATGGCACACGGGAATCTGCAAGCAATCCATAAACACTGGTCCTGCACAGTTCCTCTATAATTGTTTAAATATCCGCAGTTCCAAATTGCAAGATACGATCTTCCATTACAGGAGGAACTGTTTTAATAAATTATATCCTCCTAAAAAGGTTTTCCGTGTGTTCATGATTTATTTTTAACGGCATCATCTATGCCTTTTTTCATACTGCGCACATAATCTAAAACGGGTTCAACGCTGTCTTTGCCGAATTTTGCCACCAACTTTACAATTGCACTTCCGACAATGACGCCATCGGCCAGCAGGGCCATACTGCCGGCCTGTTCAGGTGTGGAAATACCGAAGCCGATGGCACATGGAACACCGGTAACTTCCCGCACCTTTTGCACCATTTTGCCAAGGTCCGTTGTAATCTCGCTGCGTACGCCGGTTACGCCAAGGGAAGATACGCAGTAGATGAACCCCCTGGCTTCTTTGGCGATCATAGTTATCCGTTCTTGCGAGGTGGGGGCGATCATTGAAATTAAATCGATTCCGTGGAGCTCACAGACATCCGCCAATTCGTCTTTTTCTTCAAACGGCATATCAGGAACGATGAGGCCGTCGATGCCGCATTCGGCACACCGGCTTAAAAACTTTTCCTTCCCGTAAGTGAAAATAGGGTTGAGATAAGTCATAAACAGCAGCGGCACATCCGTTTTTTGACGAATTTGTATGATCATCTCAAAAAGTTTATCAGTGGTGCAGCCGCCCCTCAACGCGCGTTCGTCCGCCTCCTGAATAACGACGCCTTCCGCAACCGGGTCAGAAAACGGTATACCAATTTCAATCAGATCAGCGCCCGCTTCCGCCATGGCGAGGACCAGTTTCTCCGTGGTTTCTATATCGGGATCGCCGCCCGTGACGAAGGGAATGAATGCTTTACGATTTGCAAAGGCCCTGGTAATTCTACTCATAAAGTGATACCCCCTTGTACCTGGCAATTGCCGCTACGTCTTTGTCACCTCGTCCCGAGAGGTTAACGACGATGATTTGGTCCTTCGCCATCCTGGGCGCCAGTTCTTTGGCGTAGGCTACGGCGTGTGCACTTTCGACGGCGGGGATGATTCCCTCGGTGCGGGAAAGATATTCAAAGGCATCTACAGCTTCCGCGTCCGTAATTGGTACGTACTGAGCCCGGCCTGTATCGTGAAGATTTGCGTGTTCCGGCCCGATTCCCGGATAATCAAGTCCCGCCGAAATGGAGTAAACCGGCGCGATCTGACCGTATTCGTTCTGGCAGAAATAGGATTTCATGCCATGGAACACGCCGACTGTACCATTAGCAATCGTTGCCGCATTTTTGGGGTTATCTACGCCAAGCCCGGCAGCCTCACAGCCGATAAGTTTTACCGACGGGTCTTGAATAAACTCATAGAATGCTCCTATAGCATTGCTGCCACCGCCGACACAAGCGACGATCACATCGGGAAGTTTTCCTTCGGTCGCCATGAGTTGTTCTTTTATCTCTTTACCTATAACCTTTTGGAAATCCCGTACAATGGTCGGGAAGGGGTGCGGCCCCATAACCGAACCCAGGACATAAAGTGTATCATCCATACGTGCTGTCCACTCACGCATGGTTTCGTTGACGGCGTCTTTTAAAGTCATAGTTCCGCTGGTGACCGGATGGACTTTGGCACCCAGCAACTCCATGCGAAATACATTCAACGCCTGGCGTTCGGTGTCTTCCTTGCCCATAAAGATTTCGCATTCCATATCCATCAATGCAGCAGCCGTGGCAGTGGCAACACCATGCTGCCCGGCACCCGTTTCGGCGATGACACGGGTTTTCCCCATGCGTTTAGCCAGCAGCACCTGGCCCAGAACATTGTTAATTTTATGGGAGCCCGTATGGTTAAGGTCCTCCCGTTTGAGGTATATCTTTGCGCCGCCAAGATCCTGTGTCATCTTCGCCGCATAATACAACAGTGAAGGCCTGCCAGCGTACTTTTTCAGTAAACCATCCAGCTCATTTTGAAAATCAGGGTCGTTTTTATAGAACTCGTAAGCCTTTTCAAGTTCCCAAACGGCCTTCATCAATGTTTCAGGCATATACTGCCCGCCGTAACGGCCGAATCTTCCCTTTTTCATATAACACACCCCCTGGTTACGTTATTTAAAAATAAAAAAACGGCACTCAAACGAGTACCGGTGTTTTACTATTCTCCGGCTCATCTCAGCTCTACTTACTCTAACTTTATCTAAACTAATCTCACCTAATTTAATAACTAACTATCTTATTTAGATTTTAATTAATTTTATATAAATACATGAAGGTTGTCAATTTGATAAAACGGTTGCGGCTACGTATTTTTTTACAGTAAATGGGTCCAACCCTGCAACCCCCAATCATTACTTCGGGTTATAAGATGGGAACTTGATGTAAAAAGTCGTTCCCTCCCCCAATTTACTCGTGACATCTATGCTACCGTCCTGTAACTGAACCAGCTTCTTCACAATCGCCAACCCCAGGCCGCTCCCTTTTTCCTGCAGGTAACCGCCACGCTGGTTCTTTACCTGGTAAAACCTGTCCCAAATGTGCGGCAGGTCTTCGGGGGCTATACCAATACCATCATCCTCAATGATTAGCACCACTTCACCCTGACGGACCCCCACCCCAACCTTGACAGTGCCGTTCTCAGTGGCCCGGACGGCATTCTTCAGCAAGTTCCTGATTATCTGTTCCATCCGGTCAACATCACCGAGCACGACCGCGTTTTCTGTTTTTTTCTCGAACAGAATCGAGGTATTCTTGCTGTCCGCCATTGCCTCCATGGAAATAACCACATCCCGGGCCAGGGGGACCAAGTCCACCGGCAGTTTTTCCACAGTGACATCGCCGCTTTCCAGGCGGGTTAGCGCCAATATGTCGTCTACCAGCCTGGTAATATGAATTGTTTGGGTATAAATCGTATCCAGGTACCTTTTGAGCAAAGCTTCATCCTGGACCATACCGTCGCGAATAGCCTCTACAAATCCCTGCACAGCAGTCAGAGGGGTACGCAACTCATGCGATATCTCCGCAAACAATTGGGCTTTTTCTTCTTCCATCCTGCGGCTTTCGGCATGCATCTCCCGCAGTCTCACCGCCAAATGGCTGAGCTGGCCGGACTTTGGATTTTATTGCAGAGTCCTTTACGGCTACAATACCGAAAAACGGAACCCTTATTATTGATGATAGCAAATATAATGACTATTTTACTGAAGAAGCAAAAAAAAGAAACTGCAAGGTAATAATTGCAAATGTACAAGAGATCCCGGATGGTTACCTGGAGAAATTCAAATATGTGATTTTTCCGGAAAATGTCGCCATTGCGTTGGCTGTTGCTAAAGCGCTGAACATTAACAAAGATACTGCGTTAAGGGGGATGTTAAACGCCAATCCCGACCCGGGTGCTTTGATGATTTATACCCTGGACGAGGAAAGCCCTACATATTTTGTTAATGGTTTTGCCGCCAATGATCCCAATTCCACACGAATGATTTGGGAGCATATAACAGCTCTTGGTTACCCGACAAAAAATCCCATGGTAATTGTAAATTGCAGGCCTGATAGGGTTGACAGGACATTACAGTTAGCAGAAGAGGTCTTGCCAAACATGGATATAGATATTCTTGTTGCTATGGGTCAGACAGTAAATCCAATTACCGAAGGAGTAAATAATAAAAAAATATCTCCCAATAAATATGTAAATGCTGAAGGTTTGACTCCCCGTGAGGTTTATAAAACAATTAAGGATTCTCTTAAAAATAGAGTAACTTATGGCATTGGCAATATTCACGGCGGTGGCGACGAATTAGTTGAATTGATAATTCACGACTTCCCCTCTGAATTAAAAACCCGCTTCAACCGGGAAACAGGTCAGGTGCGACCAAGTACCACAGGAAACTTAGCTATTAAAGGAGGATAAATAGTTGCTTGTTACGACTGTTGCCACAGTTATAATTTTGGGTGTTGTTTTGAGCTTATTATTTACGGAAATTACCGGAATCCTACCTGCCGGTCTGGTTGTGCCGGGATATTTAGTTTTACTCATGAGCCAATTGCAAAATTAACATTCCGAACCAAAACACCAAAAGCTAACAACCGATAAACACAAGCCAAAACAAGAATTAGCTTGTTTCATGGCGTAATACAGGTATATGATCAAACCTAACGCAAAAAAAGCGCAAAAAACCACCTATGGCTTCTTATAGCACAAATAACAACAAATTTAACAAACCTTTTTGGGGTTATAACAACTAAGCAGCCGTATTCAATAGCTTGCTTTTAATCTGCACCATTGTCGCAGCTATAAACGTAATCAAGCAAACCATGACATCAGTAAAAGCCTTATCTATGCCACGCTTGGTCAGCCAATCCATGTAAAGGTGGTCCTT